>NZ_JBCNBW010000027.1:0-42392 GCF_050478865.1 Aeribacillus pallidus
GTAGGTTAACCTACATTCCTTCCAAAGAGAGAGTATTGGAAATATTTGCACCACCACAATTGACAGAGAGCCAAAAATCATTTCTCGTTCTTGACGGAATTCCCGTAATATACGTTCTTCCGAATCCGCCAATTGTTCTAGTCGAATTTTGAGTGCCATTCTTTCATCAAACATACGTCCACATCCTCCGTTAATTCCCATCAATTAGTCTTATTATACGTGCATCTTCACAAAAATAAAAGAGCAAGTGGCGAGTTACTTTGAAACGAATGTTTTTTTCCCTTTTTGAATAGTTTTTCGTCTAATAAACAGAATCACGATAATACCAACGATACAAATCGTCCAAACCAAGTAATCGATGATTTCATTAAATGCTGTCGGAAAGACTCTTCCGACTTGAAAATAGATGTTGCTCCACAAAAATAAAGCAACCGTTGTGACCATAAAAAATTGAATAAACGAGACGTTCATGGCGCCAGCTAAATATGGCATAAGAAACCGAACCCCCGGAACAAAGTAACTCAATCCAATACCAAGACCATACCTTTTTTGTAACCATATTTTCGCACGATAGAAGTACCGCTCGGATGTTCGCTGTTGGATTCGATCAACCACCCGAGTTCCGAGTAATCGGCCGACCATATACCCAAAGATGGAGCATGATAACACCCCTGCATAAAGACTTAAAAAAGCATATACCGGTTTAAAATCATAGACCGTAGTCAACATTCCCGTAAAAGCCGCTCCAACTTCATTTGGTATTGGAAAACCGAAAAAAATGAACCAACTGATAAGAAACATGCTTAAATAACCATATTCACCGACAAGTTCCCATAAAAAAGATTCCCCCATCGGTAATGATTCCCCCATCATTTATTCTTTGTTCCTATACTTTAATAGGGAGGTGAAGATGTTGTCAAATAAAAAACTGAAAAAATTTAAAAAAGCTTGGTTTCCCAAGCTTACCGAATTTCTTCAAAATAATCTTTGTAATAGCCCCCTACTTTTCCACTATTGTCTACAATAAAATAAAATTCGTCCGTTTCATTTTTTACTTCGTACTCTTTTCCAACCGTCAGCATGTTGTTCACAATAAATTTTTTCGCATCTGTATGTACACATTTTACTTTTTTCAACGTTGGTGCCTGTTGCCATAATAAATGAATCATTTCGATCACTCCTTTTCTATCGTTGCCTATAAATAGTATATGGATTATTCATTCTCGAATCAATAAGGAGCCAGTTGTAGATGAACAATCTCGACATCATCTAACAGTATTAGTCAAAAAATATCCTAAAAACACGTGAATGTTTTTTCTTTTTGTAAAATAAGCGATTTATTTGTCATAATTTTTCGGTTTTTTATTCTTGATAGAAAATTATACAGTTGTTACCATTAGATACGGAAGCGGTTTCAACAAGATTTTCGACTTTGCACCTCATCACGATTTACTAGTTGCAAACCTTCTATTCTATTAACCTTAAAAAGGAGGATTTTGATGAGTCAATTAATGATTAATGTGAATGAAAAGGTGCAAAAATTTTTACAAGGGACGAAAAAACTGTATATTAACGGGGAGTGGGTCGAAAGTAAAACAGGAAAAACGTTTGACACTCCAAACCCGGCGACTGGGGAAACGTTAGCAACGGTTTACGAAGCTGGTCCAGAAGACATTGATCTTGCGGTAAAAGCCGCTCGTAAAGCGTTTGATGAAGGTCCTTGGTCCAAAATGAGCGCAGCTCAGCGAAGCCGCTTAATGTACAAGCTAGCTGATTTAATGGAAGAACATAAAGAAGCATTAGCTCAGCTCGAAACATTAGATAATGGTAAACCTATTCGCGAAACGTTAAACGCTGATTTACCACTTGCGATTGAACATATGCGCTATTATGCGGGATGGGCAACGAAAATTGTTGGACAAACGATTCCAGTGCATCCAACATATTTTAACTATACTCGCCACGAACCAGTCGGTGTGGTTGGACAGATTATTCCATGGAACTTCCCACTCCTAATGGCCATGTGGAAATTAGGGGCAGCATTAGCAACGGGATGTACAGTGGTGTTAAAACCAGCAGAGCAAACTCCACTATCAGCACTCTATTTAGCAGAACTAATTGAGGAAGCAGGCTTCCCTAAAGGTGTGGTCAATATTGTTCCAGGCTTTGGGGAAACGGCAGGACAACCATTAGTTGATCACCCTCTAGTGGATAAAATTGCCTTTACAGGTTCGACCGAAGTCGGAAAAATCATTATGGAGCGAGCAGCAAAAACATTGAAGAGAGTCACGCTTGAACTAGGTGGAAAATCACCAAACATTATTTTACCGGATGCCGACCTATCAAAGGCAATTCCAGGTGCCTTTAATGGTGTCATGTTTAACCAAGGGCAAGTTTGCTGTGCCGGTTCTCGTGTCTTTATCCCGAAAGACCAATTTGATAACGTTGTGGCTGATATGGTCTCCCACGCGAAATCGATGAAACAAGGAGCAGGCATTCATCCGGATACAGAAATTGGGCCACTTGTTTCAGCAGAGCAACAATCTCGTGTCTTAAACTATATCCAAAAAGGAATTGAAGAAGGAGCTGAGTTACTCGTTGGTGGTGATAAACCAAGTGACCAAGGGTACTTCGTCTCCCCTACCGTATTTGCTGACGTCCGAGATGATATGACCATTGCTCGTGAGGAGATTTTTGGTCCTGTTATTGCGGCCTTGCCTTATGAAGATCTTGACGAGCTAATCACTCGGGCAAATGATTCGCAATACGGCTTAGCAGCTGGGGTATGGACCAAAGATGTAGCAAAAGCTCATTATATTGCCAGCAAACTGCGTGCCGGTACCGTTTGGGTGAACTGTTATAATGTATTTGATGCTGCGAGCCCATTCGGTGGATATAAACAGTCAGGTATCGGAAGAGAAATGGGGTCCTATGCACTAGACAACTATACAGAAGTAAAGAGCGTTTGGGTAAGTTTAAAACATTAATTTGACATTGCTGAGAAGAACCGTTCGGACATGGTGCCGAACGGTTTTTTTGCGAAACAAATTTCTTACTTTTGCGAAACTTTTTTCACTATCGATCGTCAATTAATATAGGACCAATAGGATAGCTCGAACACCCCCTAAAAATGTCGATATTTTTCGAATTGGTGTAATAGATACCGGATACATACATCAAATGCAGTAGGTGATGGAATGAGAAAGTTCGCTCCATTCATGTATGTCCTATTCATTAGTGTACTGGTTTTTTTAACCGTACAACGCCCATCGGTTCATCAATATGAGGAGTGGCGCTACAACCGCTATTCTATCGAATGTCAAGGAAGTGTCATGTGTTCATATACGAACACAAATGAACAAAAGTTTCCTTTATTAGAAATTGGAAAAAATATAAATGAAGACTATTTAATTTTTTCTACGATTGAACAACGGTTTGAAACGATGGACGGAAAAGAAATGCTGATTAAAGCGATTGGGATTATGGGACGATTTTTTCCAATTATTGAGAAAAACGTTCCAACAAAGGGCTAACAGTCAGCTTACTTAAAAGTTAGCCCTTTGTTCATTTTTTTATGACTAAAGTTATCACTTTATATAAGCTGTTCGATCTGATCCATTGACATACCTAATGAATGTAACCTTTGTTTTAACTGTTTCATATAAGCTGCACTAACGTATCCATAAGCACCTCTCAAAATCTCTCGTGCATAATGTACCGGTGGACATGTCTCGTTCTGTTTGTTATTTACGATAAATGTTAACACATCTACATGTTGTTCCCCATTGATGGTTACATCGACAAAAGCTGGCCGATACCATCCAAGTTCGACCCCTTCTCGTTCAAATAAATACTCAACTCCTTCATATGGAACGTGATAAACAATTCCTTCTGTTATTCCCCCATCTTCGACAATATCAGCACGTCCACCGTCTTCGACAGGAAACGTATATTTCATAGAATAATTATGTAAACGTCCAGTGCCAATCACGTGTTGAAAAAAATGATCGACATTCGCTTTTTGAAATCGTTCGTGATCCATACACGACCCATAAGCAAAGTAGGAAACAAAGTCCGGTTTTTTTAATAAAAATTGATGAACTTTCCAATCACCACTTGGAATACGTTCTTTCATTATCGACTTATTTGTCGTTACATAAACACCCCCTTCAACGGGACCATCATCTGTCCAAATTTGCTCCGTTACCCTCGTATATAATGAATCGGTTCTAGCAGGATGGTAATCTTCTAACTGATCAATGAATGGTAGATCATCAATAGAAAGTTCAAATAGTTCTCCAAACACTCGATCATTCCCGTTTAACGACAATGCTGGATAACCGAATCCTGTATCATATAGGGTACCATAAACCCAAGCCTGGTCATAAAGCTTTTTCGCTTTATTTAGGTAATGATGATTCCTTTCGTGTTTACGAAGCGTTCCGTATACAAATAAATAGACGGACCTTTTCATTGCTTATTCTTCCTTTCATCATTTTGTTTACATAACATTATTATTGTTAATTTATTTTTCAAAAAATTCTTAAAGAATACTATAAAGTAAAAAGGAAGCTTTCTCAATATAAAGCTTCCTTTTAAATAATGAGTTAATTGGATTTTCTAAATAGTTGTACCGCTTTTTCTCGCAATTTATATTTTTGGATTTTCCCAGAAGCTGTCATTGGATATTGGTCGGTAAACTCAATATATCGTGGAATTTTATGTCGAGAAATTTTTCCTCGACAATATTCTTTTATTTCTTCTGGAGTTGCTTCTTCCCCTTCTTTTAATATAATCCATGCCATCACTTCTTCTCCATATACCTCATCTGGTACTCCAACTACTTGGACATCTAAAATTTTTGGATGGGTATATAAAAACTCTTCAATTTCACGTGGATAAATGTTTTCACCTCCACGGATAATCATATCTTTTAAACGACCAGTAATGCGGCAATATCCTTGCTCATCCATCACAGCTAAGTCACCTGTATGCAGCCAGCCCTCTTCGTCGATTACTTCCTTTGTTGCTTCTGGATTTTTATAATATCCTTTCATCACATGGTATCCTCTTGTGCATAATTCCCCTTGCACCCCACGTGGAACCTCTTTGTTCGTACCTGGTTCCACAATTTTCACTTCCACATTTGGTAACGCTCGACCAACGGTTTCTACTCGAATTTGAATCGGGTCGTCTGTCCGTGTTTGAGTAATGACTGGTGAGGATTCCGTTTGTCCATATGCAATCGTAATCTCGGTTGCGCCCATTTTTTCCATGACTGCTTTCATCACTTCGATTGGACAGTTAGAACCTGCCATAATGCCTGTTCGAAGTGAGGATAAATCAAACTGGTCAAAATCAGGGTGATTTAATTCGCTGATAAACATCGTTGGTACTCCATGAAGGCCGGTACATTTTTCGTCTTGTACCGTTTGCAAAACTTCTTTCGGATGAAACTCTTGTACTGGAACCATCGTTGCTCCAACTGTTACACAAGCTAACGTACCGAGCACACAACCGAAGCAGTGGAAAAATGGAACCGGTATGCATAATCGATCTTGTTCGGTTAGCTTCATACATTGGGCAATGTTATAGGCATTGTTAATAATATTCGAATGACTGAGCATGACTCCTTTTGGAAAACCGGTCGTACCAGAAGTATATTGCATATTAATGACATCATCTGGATAAAGGGTGTCCATTCGTTGGTCGAGCGCTTCATCCGCTACATCCTCTCCTAGCGCTAAAACGTCCCCCCACTGATATGTACCTGGATATTTATTGTCACCAAGGACGATGACATTTTTCAAATGAGGAAGTCGCTTTGAGTGAAGTTGACCTGGCGTTGCGGTTTTTAACTCAGGTACAATTGAATATAGCATATCAATATAGGAAGAATCACGATACTGTTCTAGAAGGATAATCGTGGTGGAATCAGACTGGGAGAGTAAATATTCTAATTCTGCCGTTTGATAGTTCGTATTGACCGTAACGAGAACGGCTCCCATTTTTCCTGTGGCAAATTGGCAAATCAGCCACTCCGGTACATTACTTGCCCAAATGGCTACATGTTCGCCTTTTTCAATTCCTAATTTCATCAATCCTTTTGCAGCTTGGCGACAAAGCAAATCAAATTCACGATAGCTCCACCTTAAGCCACGGTCACGATACACGACCGCCTCGTGATTCGGGTGAGCTTCCGCTTTTTGAGCTAACAGTTGACCGATCGTTACATTCCATTCTTTTGACAACCTGTTCTTCCCCCTTTGTCCGAAATTTTTGGAGCATCATTTCCCTAATTAAATATTATCATACTTTTCCGAATTTTTGTACATTATAAACAAGCACGCTAAAAACCTTTACATACGTGCCTGTAGACCATTCTCCAAAATAAATATTGTTATTATGTATGTTTGTTCATTAGATATTCAAAAGTAAAATCGACAAGCGGGCGTAACGGAACGAGTTTTGCTTTCGCACATCCAACTTTACCTACGGAAATAGACGCCTTTTTTTCAAATGCTTCTCCTATGGCTGGGAACTGTTCATCATCCATTTCAATAAGTTGATACGTTTTCCACACGCGATGACCATTTTCCAATATAGCTGACGTTTGTGTTTCAATCTTCCGATTCGGAAGCTTGTGCTCAGCCAAATGCATCGCCGTACAAGAATCGTACCCAACACCTAACAATAAAATATAACTATCTCGCTCATACAAACGGCCAAGTGGAGATTCGTCACCAAGCGAAAAGTCAAGTGGATGGCTTGCTAATACGGCACTCGCTTCCTTTCCCCAACCGCTAAACGAATGAATGGGATGCGCACTTCGAAGAACACTTGGATAAGTACGGAATGCTTCGGCAATCCGGCCGATTCCCCATGTCGGAGTTGTCGCTGGATCAAAAGGTGGAATCGAATTTCGTATAGTTTCCCACCAATCCCGTGGAACAGGAGGATTTTGCCAATATTGAGGATCGGAATTGTCCGCCGATTGAGCAGGCATGATAATCGTCCCCTCTTCGGTAACCACTTCCATTATCGCGTCGATGACGGCTTTTTCTCGCCCACACACCCAGCCAAGGGAACTAAGGGAAGAATGGACAATGATTGTCATACCTTTTTTTAATCCTAGTTGTTTTAAATCTTGCACTATACGTTCTTTCGTAACAATTGCTCCTTGTAGGATCCCCTTTTTTATTGTCATGTTCTACACCCTTTCTTGTAATATCTTAAATTTACTAAATTAGTTTTAAAATGTTAAGATTTCTAGATTTTTAACAAAAAATTTTGCGTAATGCCTTTCACAAAACTGCATAATTATATAAAATATATAGAAAATACAGAATATTTTACTTAGGAGGTTCTTCCATGAAAATTATGAGCAATGAGCAACTTGTCGCAGCTTACCGAGACGCACAAAAAAATGGTGAGGACCGGATGTGGATCAAGCTTTTGAAAGGTGAAATAAAAAAACGAGGATTAAATCCTTTTAAAAAACGCCGCTAAGATCATTGGAGCACATATAGTGACCACTATATGTGCTTTTTATTTATTTGAAGACATTCCCCACTTGTTCATCAAATCCTTCACATCTTCCTCTTTTAACATTCCTAGCTGTTGAAGTAATGTACTATACAACATAACTTTTTTCTGAATACGTTTACTCATGGTTCATTCTCCTTTACTTTTTATTAAAGTATTCAACTTTTACCAAAATGTTTCCTTTAGTCAACTTTTTTAACTTTATAAAAATTTTAAAAGTGTTAACTTTGACACTTATACTCTAACAACTGACTTTTTGTCCCCTGTAATAGACTATGACTTCAATAAAAACGCCTATTCCCACTAGTAGGAAATAGGCGTTTTTTTTGTTTATTTTAGCCTTCAAGCAAGAGTTGTTCAGGGTTTTCTAATAGCTCTTTTACTTTCGCCAAGAATCCAACTGCTTCTTTTCCATCGATGATTCGATGGTCATAAGATAGGGCCACATACATCATTGGACGGTTTTCGATACGTTCTTCATCAATGGCTACAGGACGTAGTTGAATTTTATGCATTCCTAAAATTCCGACTTGTGGGCCGTTTAAGATTGGAGTCGACAGTAAGGAGCCGAATACTCCACCATTTGTAATGGTAAATGTGCCACCTTGTAAATCACTTAAGGCGAGTTTGTTGTTACGAGCTTTTTGAGCAAGTTCAGCGATATCACGTTCGATTTCAGCAAAGTTCTTACGATCGCAGTCACGGACTACCGGTACTACTAATCCTTCGTCTGTAGATACGGCTACACCAATATCATAGTATTTTTCCAATACGATTTCATCGCCTTGAATTTCAGCGTTTACATACGGATACTTTTTCAATGCAGCAACAACCGCTTTTGTAAAGAAGGACATAAATCCTAAACGTACATCATATTCTTCTAATATTTTGTTTTTGTAACGTTTACGAAGTTCCATGACATTCGTCATATCAATTTCGTTGAACGTTGTTAACATGGCTGCGGTATGTTGTACATCGACGAGACGCTTCGCAATTGTTTGACGGCGACGAGACATGCGAATACGTTCAACTGGTTTATTGTCCCCAAGTTCCACCTGCGGTTTAGGCGCAGACGGTTGCTGGGTTGCTTGAGTTGGTTGAACTGCTTGGACAGGCTGATTAGCAAAATGTTCTACATCATGTTTACGAACTCGTCCAAGTGGATCTACCGTTGGAACTCGTGATAAATCAATTCCTTTTTCGCGTGCTAATTTTCTTGCTGCAGGAGAAGCGATTGGGCGCTCTTTTGCTGCCGGCTCTTCTTTCACTTCTGCTTTTGGTTCTTCCACTTGTTGAATCGGTTCCTCTTTTTCCGGTACTGAAGCTGAAGGTGTGGATGCAGTGCCTTCGCCAACAATGGCAATAACATCCCCAACTTTTACGTTATCCCCTTCTTGGAACAAGATTTCTTGTAGCACACCTGCTTCTTCGGAAATGACTTCGACATTTACTTTATCTGTTTCTAGCTCAACGACGTAGTCACCTTTTTCTACTTTGTCCCCTGGTTGCTTTAGCCATTGGGCGATAGTTCCTTCCGTAATAGATTCTGCTAACTCAGGTACTTTAATTTCAGCCACTTTGATGTCCTCCTCCTACTTATCGTGATACCGCTTCAGTGATAATTCGAGCTTGTTCTTTTTTATGAACGCTAGGATCCCCTTCTGATGGGCTAGAACGACGACGTCTTCCGATATAACGTACGTCAACATCTTCTGGGGTAAGATCTCGAAGTCGTGGTTCCACAAATGTCCAACCACCCATATTTTTCGGTTCTTCTTGGACCCAAACGAGTTCCTTCAAGTTCGAGAAACGTGCAATAATTTCTTTTATTTGCTTTTCCGGGAACGGATATAATTCTTCGACACGTACAATGTGTAACCAATCAAGAGATTTTTCTTTTTGAATACGCTCAGCTAAATCAATCGCAATTTTTCCACTACATAGCACAATTCGCTCGACTTTTTCAGGTGTTTTTCCTAAACCAGGCTGTTCGATGACTGGCTGGAACCCCCCTTCCGTCAAGTCACGGTAATGGCAACTTGCTAACGGATGGCGGAGTAAACTCTTCGGTGTCATTATCACTAATGGACGTACTTCTTCTTTTTGTAAAATTGCCGCTTGGCGACGTAATATATGGAAATATTGGCTAGCATTCGATAAATTTGCTACGGTCCAGTTATTTTCTGCAGCTAGTTGTAAGAAGCGCTCAACACGACCGCTGGAATGTTCTGGACCTTGACCTTCATAGCCATGTGGAAGTAACATCACAAGACCAGATTTTTGTCCCCACTTCGCTCGACCGGCGGCAATAAATTGATCAAACATCACTTGCGCCATATTTGCGAAATCACCGAATTGTGCTTCCCACAATACGAGCGTTTCTGGTGCAAAGACGTTATAACCATATTCATAACCGACTACGGCCATTTCGGTTAATGGGCTATTATAGACGACAAAGGAAGAATTCGCATCCGTTATATGGTGTAAAGGAACATATTCTTCCCCCGTTTTTTCGTCGTGAAGAACGAGATGTCGTTGGGCAAATGTTCCCCGTTGTGAATCTTGTCCGGTCATCCGAATTGGGGTTCCATCACGGAGGATGGATGCAAATGCTAACGCTTCTGCATGGGCCCAATCAATAGTTCCATCATTAAAGGCGGTTTCACGACGTTTTAAAATTCGTTCCAACTTTTTATAAACGTGGAACCCTTCCGGCCATTGAAGCATTTCACTATTAAGACGGCGAAGCACTTCTTCTGAAACTGTTGTATTAATCGAAGGTAATCCATTCGTCACATCTTTTGGCGGATTCATCGTAGTGTCTGGTTCCTCATCTTTAGCTGGAACTTTGTCATAGGCTTTTTGAAGCTTTTCTTGAATATCCGCATCCATTTGTTCCACTTCTTCTTTTGTAATAATTCCTTCTGCTATGAGCTGTTCGGCGTATAGGGCACGAACGGTTGGATGCTTACGGATGATATGATACATTAATGGGTTTGTCACCATTGGTTCGTCCATTTCGTTATGTCCAAATCGACGATATCCAATTAAATCAATTACAAAATCCTTTTTGAAACGGCGACGGTATTCATAAGCAAATATAGCTGCAGCGATACAAGCTTCCGGATCATCAGCATTCACATGGACAATAGGAACTTCAAAACCTTTTGCTGTATCTGACGCATAACGAGTTGTCCGAGAATCGTAGCTTTCTGTAGTAAACCCAATCATATTGTTGGCAATAATATGGATGGATCCACCTGTTTGATATCCTTTCAATCCACTTAAGTTTAATGTTTCGGAAACGACACCTTGTCCTGGGAAAGCGGCATCACCATGAATTAAAATCGCGTAAGAGCTTTCTGTATCTTGTACAGGAACTCCTTTTACCGTTCTTTCTTCTTGGGCAGCACGAGTGTAACCTGCCACAATTGGGCTAATCACCTCTAAATGACTTGGGTTGTTCGCTAATGTCACACGAACGCGCTTGGTTTGATCTGCTGAAAAACGTCGATCAGCTCCAAGGTGGTATTTAACGTCCCCTGTCCAACCGTATGTAATACCAATTGAGCCTTCAGAAGGAATTAAATCTTTGTTAGGCGCATGTTGAAATTCAGCAAAAATCATTTCGTACGGCTTACCTAATACATGTGCTAAAACGTTTAAACGTCCACGGTGAGCCATACCAATATTAACCGTTTTCGCACCATGTTCGACAGAGTAGGCAATTAATTCATCTATTAACGGAACCATTGCATCAAGGCCTTCGATCGAAAACCTTTTTTGTCCGACAAACGTCCGGTGTAGGAATTTTTCAAACCCTTCAACTTCTGTTAACCGTTTTAACAGTTTCTTTTTTTGTGCCTTTGATAAATTGGCTGTAACTTTTCCAGATTCGATCATATGGCGAAGCCAATTTTTCTCTTCGACATCGTGAACCTGGTGAAATTCGTAGGCAAGTTTTTTCGTATACACTTCTTTCAAATGCAAAATCGCATCGAGTCCATTTTGCACGTGTGGTGGCGCATCAGGACAAATATACTCTTTCGGAATTTGTTTCAAATCCTCTTCCGTTAAATCATATTCAGCTAATTCAATCCGACGTGTATCTTTGTTTTCATTTGTTAATGGATTAATGTCAGCCGCTAAATGACCATATGTACGTATATTGTCCGCAAGCTTGACGGCTGCTACAACCTTTGATAACATTGTCGGATTGGAAGGAAGTTGGAAAGAAATATCGAGTCTTCCTTTTTCTATATTTGATTCTGTGGATGGAGGACCGTATTGTTCAAACATTTTTCTTAATTCTGGTTCCACACTTTCTGGGTTTTCTAAAAATTTTTCATACATTTCCATGACGTAACCGAGGTTTGGCCCATGAAAATGTTGCCATGGAACCCCTTGAGTTGCTGTTTGCTGTCTCATTGTGAAAAACCTCCAACGATCTCGCCCTAAATAATTTTTTAAAAAAATTTTTTCATAATAGAATAATATTGAGTCAATAGTCTTTGATTGAAACGCTTACATGGACATTTTAACACTAAGAAATGCTAAGATAAAGGTAAAATTTGAAAAATGTTAATTTTTTGTGACAAAAAATTTTTCTTTACTACAGAATAAAAATAATTTTCTTTCTAATTGACTATTCTGAAATAATTACCCCTATGACCCCTTTCATCTTCCATCATACCAATTATCAATAAACATCTTACTACTGTTCAGAAAAAATTCCAACGATTTTTTTAAAAATTTTGTCACCTATTGGCTTGCGTTTCCAATTGAATGCCTTATCTTAGCTTAGTCAATTGATGCATTATAAAGTACCGTTTGTTGCTCAAACGCATATTAGTAATGTAGGCATCATTTTTAAGATAGTACCCTTTTTTGAAAGGATGACACCTATAATGTTACCATGGAATTTATTCCCTTTCCATAAAAACGACCAAAGTCCATGGAAAGGGTTCTCTCCCAATCAAATTGAGAAATATATGGCTGATTTTATGTCCAACATGATGAGGAACTTTCAAAATGAAGGAATGTCTCCTTTATCAACAACCACAGTGGACAAAGCTCCATCATCATCCCCATTTCAATATGATGTATTTGAAACGTTTGAAGAAGTGTTTGTCCGCATTCGGCTAAAGGAAGACTGTTTATCAGCTTTAAAGCTGTACCATACTTCTAACCAAGTTATTTTAGAGCATGTTCCAGAAGAAAATGATCGACATGTTATCTCCCTTCCAGCTCTTGTGAAGAAAAAAGGCGGTAATGCTTTATATAAGGAAGGAATTTTAGAACTTCGTTTTCCGAAAAGTCACGATTGGCAATTTACCGAATTAACGATCCAAGATGAGTGATGCCCAACACCCTTCTATCCTTTTTCTATATCCTGTAATCAATGGAAAGATACCTATAACGAAAAAGAGCCCCCATTAAGGAAGCTCTTTTTAATTTCTTATTGTAAGGCATTCAATGCATTTAAATGACCTGCTCCAAATACCTTTTTCTCCTGGGCTTTCACTGGATCAACGGCTTTTTTTCGAAGTAATTCAGCTAGTTTATGCGGTTCCATCTTTCCGTATTTATCGACTAATAAAGCGGCCACTGCTGAAACTTTTGGGGTTGCCATGGAAGTACCAATACTATAATAATAACCCCCATTTTCACTAGTACTTAAAGTAAATTCGTTACGATACAGTTGTTGCTCTAGATATTGATCAAATGTACCATTCGCTAAATACTCTAAATACATCCGGTAGTCACCACCGGGAGCTGCAATGTCAATAAATCCCGGACATAATTGGAATAAAGGGCTAATTCATCGTTAGGTCCTGTAGCAGATACAGTGATCACACCTGGAATCGTTCCTGGTACTTCAAATCCAGCTCCTTGAAAATAAAAACCGTCCCCACCGTATTCAGCGTTTAAAAAGTCAGTAACTTCACGTTTGTTTGTAGCATTAATTCCATCATTTCCCGCAGCTACGACGACTAACGAACCTTTTTCCGTCACGTATTGAACCGCTCGTTGATATGCCAAGAAATCGGCTACATCGTTCCCTAACTTTATTTTTTCTCCCGTTACTGGATCAACATAAAACACTTGGCCTAATATATCAAAGCCGCCTAAACTCATCGAAATGACGTCTGCACCATCGTTTGCTGCCGCTATCATCGCCTCGTAAATCCAAGCTGATTCCGCAGATCCAGTTCCAAAAACACGATACGCACGAATACCTGTATTAGGTGCAACCCCAACCATATTTCCGTTGGCGGCAATGGACCCAGCTACGTGACTCCCATGTCCATGTTTATCATCGAAGGCGTTAGGATCTCCTGTTTCTTCTGGCTCGGTTCCTCTAAATCCACCTTCAGGGACAAAGTTTTTGGAACCAGGTAGTAAGTTCACAACAAGGTCAGGATGGTCTCGGTCAATACCAGTATCGATAATTGCAACTACCACATCATGAGAACCAGTGCCTAACTCATAACTAGCTCCGTTTTGAGTAATGCGTTGAATATCCCACTGCAAATCCCATAATGGGGAATTCGTGTACGATTCGGCATCTAGTGGAATTTGTTCTACTTCCGGAACTTCCCACGATACAGCTGGGTTTGCGATGGCCACTTGTCCAAATGTACGAATTTTTTCGAATTCATCAGCTGTCGCTTTTACTTGTAGAAACCCGATTTCTTCAACTTCATAAACAATTTCAATTCCAGCATTCGTTAGTTGTTGTTTAAAGTTTTCTGGAACGTGTTCTTCATGTAATAGTATGGAATAGTAATGTTCCTGTTCGTTAACGATTTGAGCATTCACCGCGTTCGGAATCGCTAACCCACAAGCTAAAAGTAAAGACATCCATTTCTGCTTCATACCATCCCTCCTGTAAAAAATTGAAAAACATACATTTAAATAATTCTAAAAAAAAAAATGAAAATCCTTTTTTATTTTTAGGCTCTTTTAAACGATACTGTTGATATGTATTCATTACGCTTGTGGCGGACGCTTTCCGCGGGCAAGCCGCTTCCCTCGCTACGCTCAAGTATGGGTCTTGCTTGTCTTATTGTTTTCGCTGGAGTCGCCGCCGTGTGTACAACTTACTAAAAGTCAACAATGAAATATAACATAGCCTATTTTTAAAGGATTTTCAAAATTCAAAATTAAAGAGCTACTTATTACTACCATTGGTTGCAATGCATTTTCTCTCGGTAAAAGAAAGCAGAGACGCTCGACATCCTCACTTGATTATTCTTTTTCACTACACGAATATTCGTTTATTGTGAAATATTCATTTTTTGAAAAATTGAGTTAGAAAAATTCGATGATTACCTTTTGTTTACATAATATATTTATCGTAAATTCTTGTTATAAACTCCGATGTTAGTTGATTGACGACTTTTGCCCATCGTGTCGGCAATTGGTGATTAGCCCCCTTGATGTAATAAATTTCTTTCTGTGGGCAAACGTGATAATAGGATGCATGTTTGTTGATCCATGTTGCATTTTTACCATAAAGGAGCATTAATGGACAAGTAATAGAGGATAATTCACTTACACAATTAAAATGTAGTGCTTCCTTATAAAAATTTTCCCACGTCTTCCTATCAGCAGCTTCAATTTGTTGTCGTAATTGTTCTTCCAACCAACGATCTTTAAAGTGACTTTTCGCTAAAAGGGAAGTTAACGCATGCGGATGATGCCGAACCATATACATCCCTATTTGATGCTCAAGTCGAAACATTTTTGTTCGAACTATTGGATATCCTCCAGATAAGATGATTCCTTTGACAAGGTGAGGATACGTTAAAACGAATTTCTGCACGACACACCCTCCTGCCGAATAACCAAATAACACAACCTCATTTAGTTGTTCAGCTTGAATGATTGCATGTAGTTGCTCAACAAATAGGTCCAATAGTGGATAGCAATTGATGGTTTCACTGTCCCCATGTCCACTCAAGTCGATTAAATACAGCTGTGCCACCGATTGTAGCGGAAGTTGACGAAGAAACGTCTTTCTTCCCAATCCTGGAGGGTGAACAAATAAAAGAGTTGGTCCACTCGAACCTCTCTTTTCATATGCAATTTGCGCACCTCTAACTTTCACCATTTCCATAACCATACTTCCTCTCATAAGTTGTAAAAAAGCTAGGAGTTATCCATTTCTAAATAACTTCCGAATTTTGTTTATTATTTAACCAATGATAAAGGTATTTCAACTTTCTACGTAAACATTTCGAATGTTAGTTTATGTCATTTTCCATCTCTTCATTAAAAAAACGGTTCCACCATAGGCAGAACCGTCCGTTTTATACTCCTCGCTTATTCCCCCATACATACGTATGAAGCTGAGGGAGAATGCGTACTCGGGTCATGCGTTCATCGTTCATGACGCGGCTTATTAACCATTCGTATCGATTCACTAATCGATGTAACAGTAATCCATCATCATTATTATCATTTACCCATGAATTACCAGCTTGCACGTAAAAAGGAAGATGCGGATATCGTTTGTGTACCGTTACCGCATACTCATAATCTTTTTCGTCAAACACGACGATTTTTAAACTTGATTGTCCTTTCCCTTCCTCCGAAAGGCGACCAATGATCTTATCTAACGTTTTCCAATCTGTTTCCATACGGGAACTTGGGGGCTTTGGTGATAACGTTAACTCATCGATATGAAGCATCCAATCTTGCCAACGACTCCCTTGTGTTTCTAAAGCGACAACGATGTTATGTTCATGTAATAAATCAACCAACGGGCCAATCCCTTTTAAAAGAGCTGGATTTCCACCAGAGATCGTTACATGGGAGAAGTTGGATTGTCCTAATGCTTTCAGCTCATCCCAAACTTCTTCAGGCGTTAGCAAGCGAATATCATCTTTGCCAGACCCATCCCACGTAAATGCCGAATCGCACCACGCGCAAGCATAGTCGCATCCAGCTGTTCGAACAAACATCGTTTTTTGCCCAATGACCATCCCTTCACCTTGAATGGTTGGTCCGAAAATTTCGATCACTGGAATTTTATTCACGGAAGTCACCGTCTTTTGGTCGATAAATCACGTAGCTCGTTGGCGTTTCGCGTAAGAACACTTGAACGCATTTCGGTCGATTTGGTAATGTATCTAAATGTTTTTGAATAATTTCCCATATGGTTTGTGCAACAATTTCCGTTGTTGGGAAACGCTCGTGATCTTTATCGGAAAACTGATCGGTATGATCGTTTAATAGTGTGTGATCAAATCTTTTGTGAATTAATTTTTTAATATCCTGAAAGTTAATTAAAAATCCCGTTTCATCTAATTGGTCGCCTACAATCGTTACATTGACAAAATACGTATGTCCGTGGACTTGACTGCATTTGCCTGCTTTTTCATGAGGTATATAGTGGGCAGCGGCAAAATGAAAGTCTTTATTTAATTCGTAGCGATACGGATGAGAAACGGTAGGATAAATTTGTTGCATCATCCGTTCATCACCCCTTCTTTTTTCCGTAAATATTCAATAAGGCCACGCTTTCGAAGGTGACAGGCTGGACATTCTCCACAACCGTCCCCTTTCACACCGTTATAGCATGTTAACGTTTTTTCACGGACATAATCAAATGCACCTAACTCGTCAGCAAGCTCCCACGTTTCTGCTTTATTCAGCCACATTAATGGGGTATCAATAACAAATTGATAGTCCATCGCCAAATTTAACGTTACGTTGAGGGATTTAATAAATACATCTCGACAGTCAGGGTATCCACTAAAATCGGTTTCACAAACTCCTGTCACAATATGTTTGGCTCCGATTTGTTTCGCTAATACAGCGGCAAATGATAAAAATAATAAGTTTCGGCCATCGACAAACGTCGTTGGTAATTGACCTTGCTCTTGTTTGATTACAATATCATCTCTCGTTAACGCATTGGGAGCGAGCTGATTTAATAAACTCATATCTAATATATGATGTTTCACACCTAATTCTTTAGTGATTTCTTTTGCACACTCTATCTCTAATGAATGGCGTTGACCATAATTAAACGTCACCGCTTCTACTTCTTGAAATTGTTTTTGTGCCCAAAATAGACATGTTGTACTATCTTGTCCACCACTAAATACGACAATTGCTTTTTCCTGTTTCATACATCTATCTCCTTTCGTCTATCTACTGAAAGAAGAAAGGGATCCATGAACTTTGCTCTATGAAAAACTAAAAGAATAGAGGAAAATAAGCATTTTCCGTAGTTTTTTATAGAGGGAGTTCGCGAACCTCTCCTGCATGAACTACCATACAGAATTCTTCTTTTAGTTTTTTCTAAATAACTACCAAAGCATCATTATATAAAATTTCACTCAATGTGACCATGATTTTATCTTAAAAAATATGTTAAAAATATTTAAAGTAGGACGGAACTTGGAATGTAACAATCCCGATGCACATAAAAAGCAGTCAACATCAAATTTAGTTGACTGCTTTTCTAATTATACAATATTTTCTGTCCGTCCTTGTGAATAGAACTGGACTTGAACTCCTTTTGGTTCAATACCTACCTTTTCAATAACAAATGATGGATAATGATAACTCAATTTTTTTTGGATGTGCTCGCCAAATCCTTTCGGCACAATTGAAATCATGGTTGGCCCCGCTCCGCTAATGGTTGTACCGAAAGCTCCAAAATATTTAGCTTGTTTACGTATAATCCGAAAATCATGAATCAGTGAGGCACGATACGGTTCATGAAAGAGATCTTTTTCCATCCAATCCCCTGCTTTTTCGTAATCTTTTTGAAGTAAGGCTGCAAGAACAAGATTCGCGATGGAGCTTCCCTTTGTTGCCTCTTCTCTTTGAAATTGACGAGGGAGAACGGACCTCGCAAGCTCGGTTTTTAATTCATAAGGTGGAATGATCATAACGATGTCCACATCGAATTGGTCGATTCGAACCCAATCAAATTCCTTCCCATCAAAACCATTGATGATAAAGCCGCCTAAAAGAGACGCACTGATGTTGTCTGGGTGTCCTTCAAAGTGAATCCCAAAGGATATTTTCTCCTTTGTTGATAAATTTAATTGAAGCAATTGGTTTGCTAATTCCACTCCCGCTACAACAGCAGAAGCACTACTGCCCAACCCTCGTGCTAAAGGAATATCACTTTCAACCATCACTCGACATGGAGGTAACGTCCGCTCATACCGTTTGGCTACTTGTTGGGCTACTTGGAAAATGAAATGGTCTTCTCCTGTTGGCAAATGAGATAAATGATCACTTTGATGCTGAAACACCCACTCGTTATTTCGTTCCACATAAAGGGTTAAATATTTTTGTAACGCTAAACCAAACGAGTCAAATCCGGGACCTAAATTTGCCGAACTTGCCGGAATTCGGAGGGAAAATAATTGGCTCATTGGTTAACCACACCATAAATATATTTTTTAATGGCATCTTGATCATAAGGAAGAACGGTTGGCTCTACTTGCAGTTGTTCTACTGCTATTTGTGGATCTTTTAGACCATTACCAGTTAGGACCGCTACCACTGTTGTTCCTTTAGGAATACGACCGGCTTCGACTTGTTTTTTTACTCCGGCAATTGAAGCACAAGAGGCAGGTTCAGCAAATACCCCTTCTGTTTTAGCTAATAAACGAAACGCCTGCAATATTTCTTCATCCGTAACATATGACATTTTGCCTTTTGATTGTTCACAAGCCTCTAACGCACTTTTCCAGCTAGCAGGATTACCGATCCGAATCGCTGTCGCAATCGTTTCTGGATGTTCAATCACTTCGTTTTTAACTATGGCCGCAGCACCTTCCGCTTCGAATCCTAACATCTTTGGCCTACCGGTATGATGGCGTTCATCGTATTCTTTAAACCCTTTCCAATAAGCGGTAATGTTGCCCGCATTTCCAACCGGTATGGCCAACACATCAGGGGCTTTCCCTAATTGTTCACAAATTTCAAAAGCCGCAGTTTTTTGTCCTTCAATACGGTAAGGATTAACAGAATTCACGAGAGTTACATTGCTTGATTGACTAATTTCTCGTACAAGTGCTAGCGCTTGGTCAAAATTCCCTTCGATTTGAACAATGTCTGCCCCATACATAATGGCTTGAGCTAATTTTCCGTAGGCAATTTTCCCGTGAGGAATGACGATTATAGAACGAATGCCTGCCCGAGCTGCATACGCAGCAGCTGAGGCAGATGTATTTCCAGTAGACGCACAAATGACTGTACGGCTTCCTTCTTCTACTGCTTTCGCAACTGCCATGACCATTCCACGGTCTTTAAACGAACCAGTTGGATTCGCCCCCTCCACTTTTACGTATAATTTGATTCCCCATTGTTCAGACAGACGTTGTAAAAAGAGAAGCGGCGTATTTCCTTCTTGTAGGGTGAGTGCTGGTGTTTTCTCTGTTACCGGTAAATAATCGTGATACTTTTTTAATAATCCTTCCCATAACATGCTGGCTAGCTCCCTTCAACACGGTAAATGCTGATGAAATCTTTCACAACATCTAGTCGTTTCAGTTCATGCAATAAATGTTGGTATTGGTATAATGATGCATAGTGAGTGACGACAGCAACTTCAACTGTATTTTCGTTTTTCAAAGGAAGTTGTAAAATTTTTTCAAAGCTTACATTGTACTTCGCAAATAAGCTCGTCATTTCAGCAAACGTACCGACTTCATCCTTCAAGTGAAGTCTTAAAAAATATTTGGCAAACCGTTCGTCTGGATTTTTTAATTGTTTGTCAAATTGCGGGCGGAACGATTCCCGACCTGTTACCCCAAGCCGCATATGTTTAATGACGGAAACGATATCGGCTACAACGGATGTAGCTGTTGGTAAGCTACCTGCACCCGGTCCGTAAAACATCGTTTCACCTACGGCCTCACCAGTGACATACACCGCATTGTATTCATTATTTACGGACGCTAATGGGTGTCCTTGAGTGAGAAACGTAGGTTGTACACTCACTTCAACCCGATTTTGATCTCGATGTGCAAATCCGATTAGCTTCATTGTGTACCCAAATTGTTTTCCATACTCTAAGTCTTCTTTCGAAACGTTCGCAATTCCTTCTACTTCCACATCTTCTAAATCGATATTCATCGAAAATGCAAGTCGAGCTAAAATGGCCATTTTTCTGGCCGCATCTAGACCTTCTACATCTGATGTAGGATCGACTTCGGCAAATCCTAAGTCTTGCGCTTGTTTTAAAGCGACTTCATATGGCAACCCTTTTTGGTCCATTTGCGTTAAAATATAGTTTGTTGTTCCATTGACAATCCCCATCACTTTTTGAATACGATCGGAGACGAGCCCATCGATAATGGTACGAATGATTGGGATACCACCAGCAACACTTGCTTCGTAATACAAGTCGCATCCGTTTCTGTTTGCCGCGTCCTGTAACTCGGAACCATACAATGCAATTAAATCTTTATTTGCCGTAACAACATGCTTGTTATTGTTTAATGCTTGTAAAATATACTTACGAGCCTCTTCAATTCCTCCCATTACCTCTACAATCACATCAATTTCCGGATCATTAATCACTTCATCTGGATCAGTTGTTAACAAATCTTTTTCAATATCGACTAGGCGCCTTTTATTTACGTCGCGTAATAACACCTTTTGAACGTGTACCGGGCAACCGACTTGATGTTGTAACTCTTTTTGGTGATTACGGATAATTTTTACCACCCCAGAACCGACCGTCCCTAAGCCTAACAACCCAATTTTAATCACGCCATTCATGAGTGCCTCACCTCTTTTTGTATTTTCGTAGAGTACAATTGTTTTTGTATGATAGACAATATAACATGATTACTTTAGGAAAACAATACTAAAAATAATAAATTTTTATAATTTTCATGAAAGCGCCTTCATTTGTTCGCGTTTTTTATTATTAATGAATAATATTTTTGAACGTATTAAAACTAATTTCGAAGCATTTAACGAAGGAGGATAAAACGAATGGCTCTAACACCGTATGAACATCCATTTACACGTTTTCAACGAGATTTAGAGCGGTTTTTTAATTCCAGTTTTCCGCAACTGTTTTCTTGGACACCGGAACGTTTTGGCACACCAAGAATGGATGTACATGAAACCGACCTCGAAGTGATTGTTCATTGTGAAATTCCTGGTCTAGAGAGAAAAGAAGATGTAACGATTGATGTCGATCATAACGTATTATCAATCAGTGGTAAGATTGAACGGCATTATGACGTTAAAGAAGAGCAAACCCATCATCAAGAGCGGTATTTCGGTAAGTTTCATCGTTCCCTTACCCTACCTGCTGATATCGACGAATCTTCGATTAAAGCCACGTACCGCAATGGGATATTAGAGATTCGGGCAACGAAAAAAAATCCACCTCAACGTCGACGTATTGATGTGGAATTTCATTAACCCTATAGATTACACCCATGCCGGGCGCACAACAAAAAAAGACGAGTCGCTATGACTCGTCTTTTTCTAGGGCAAAAGGGGGTTTTTCATGAATCATTCTCCATCCTTGTATAGAGGGGGTAATTTTTTTGATTGAGAACGATTTTCAATTTCATTATAAGTTGTACTCCCCTCTTCGTCAACGATTTTCGTGTTACAAATTTGTTACAACAAGAAAGATGGTACAATTTTCAAAAATGGTGGACTTTTTGGTTGTTTTTTATATGACGAGTGTGGTATAATCATTTACGATATATAGTATTACCGCAAATTAATACAACAATATATTGTGTTTTCACCACGAAAACAGGTGTCCAAACTGGACTTAATAGGGAATCCGGTGAAATTCCGGAACTGTCCCCGCAACTGTAAGTGTGGACGAACAGGACACATCCACTGTTTAGACCAGCTTAATCGGCGTCTATACGGGAAGGGTCCTAAGTAGGAGGAAGCATAAGTCAGGAGACCTGCCTGTTTTTGGAGTAGTTTCAATTCTCCGGGGATTGAGAAGATGAAACGATAGGTGAAAAGGTGGCATCCTCCTTTTCCTATCGTTTGATCCGCTCAATTTTGGGAGCGGCTTTTTTATTTATTTTGACTAAATAGGAGGAAACCATATGACACAACTGACGACTCTTTTGTCTGAAGAAATCTTTTCGGAAATAAGCCCTCGTTTTCCATCAAAATACGTCGAGCATCTTAT
Organism: Aeribacillus pallidus; assembly: GCF_050478865.1. Lineage (NCBI taxonomy): Bacteria > Bacillati > Bacillota > Bacilli > Caryophanales > Bacillaceae > Aeribacillus > Aeribacillus pallidus. The sequence goes on from NZ_JBCNBW010000027.1 coordinate 22,706, forward strand.
TTGTCGAAGTAATCGAGTGTTATCTCATAAACCTTGGCTTTCTGAAGATGAATGGCTCCATGAAATGATATTAGAAAGCTTAGCCCAAATCGATGTAGAAGAACCTGATTGGACATATGTTGCTGCTCACTTACATCTCCACCAATTGTATCGTCAAGCAGCCCGGAATCGTAGATATCATGTTCAACAAAAATACGGGTCTTTTTACGACTTAATCGTTACATTAGTAAATAAAGGGATCTACGCTCCGTTTTTACTCAAAAAGTATACACAAAAGGAAATTGAACAGCTTGAAAAGTTCATCGATTCTTCCAAAGATCAATTGTTTACATACATTGGTTTACGAACATTATCTGACCGGTACTTAGCACGTGGGTACGATAAAGAACTTTATGAACTACCTCAGGAACGTTGGATGATCATCGCTATGACGTTAATGCAAGATGAACCAGCTGAAATCCGAATGCACTATATCCAAGAAGCGTATTGGGCGTTAAGCCATTTATATATGACAGTCGCTACCCCTACTCTAGCAAATGCTGGGAAAACATATGGACAATTATCTAGTTGTTTTATAGATACGGTGGATGATAGTTTACAAGGAATATTTGATAGCAATACGGATATTGCTAACTTATCCAAATATGGTGGTGGAATCGGTGTCTATCTTGGAAAAATCCGAAGCCGAGGAAGTGATATAAAAGGATTTAAAGGAGCTTCCTCCGGTGTTCTTCCGTGGATGAAGCAGTTAAACAACACGGCCGTTAGCGTCGATCAGCTCGGTCAACGAAAAGGAGCCATTTGTGTCTACCTCGACGTTTGGCATAAAGACATCTTTTCCTTTTTAGATGCGAAGTTAAATAACGGGGACGAACGCTTCCGTACGCACGACTTATTTACAGGAGTATGCATCCCCGATTTATTTATGGAAAAAGTGGAAGCCCGCGAAGATTGGTATTTATTTGACCCACATGAAGTTCGAAAAGTGATGGGTTATTCATTGGAAGACTTTTACGATGAAAAAAAAGGACAAGGTTCTTTTCGTGAGAAATATTTCGAATGCGTCAACCACCCAATGCTATCAAAAGAAAAAGTACCCGCAATCGAAGTTATGAAAGGAATTTTAAAGAGTCAATTAGAAACAGGAACCCCTTTTATGTTTTACCGGGATGAGGTTAATCGAAAAAATCCGATGAAGCATCTGGGGATGATTTATTCTAGCAATTTGTGTACCGAAATTACCCAAAATCAAAGCCCAACGATTCAATCGACACAATATACCGAAGATGGAAAAATAATAATTGAAAAACGTCCTGGTGACTTTGTTGTTTGTAACTTATCGTCCATCTCGTTAGCCCGTGCGGTGATGGAAGATGTTCTCGAACGACTGATCCCGATTCAAATTCGTATGCTCGATAACGTTATTGATTTGAATCGGATTCCTGTTTTACAAGCTCAATTAACGAATAAAAAGTACCGGGCCATTGGATTAGGTACGTTTGGCTGGCATCATTTATTAGCTTTAAAAGGCATTACATGGGAGAGCGATGAAGCGGTAGCGTATGCCGATCGCTTATACGAAAAAATCGCCTTTTTAACGATTCATGCCAGCATGAAATTGGCAAAAGAAAAAGGATATGCTCCTGCATTTTGCGGTTCTGAATGGGAAACCGGAACCTATTTTGAAAAGCGTGGGTATTTGAATGCAACGAAGTCGCCGTTTCCGTGGAAACGTTTAGCAAAAGATGTACAAACATATGGGATTCGTAACAGCTATTTATTAGCCGTTGCTCCGAATTCTTCAACAGCACTAATTGCAGGAAGTACACCTAGTATCGACCCGATCTTTCAAAAACACTACTCAGAAGAAAAGAAGGATTATAAGATTCCGGTCACTGCTCCAGATTTAAATGAAAAAACTACTTGGTTTTATAAATCAGCCTATTTTATCGACCAACGTTGGAGCATCCGTCAAAATGCGGCCCGTCAACGGCATATTGATCAATCCATTTCGTTTAACTTGTATGTTCAAAATAACATAAAAGCAAAAGAATTATTGGAATTACACTTACTTGCTTGGTCATCTGGATTAAAAACCACATATTACTTACGGTCAACTTCTTCACTGTTAGAAGAATGCGATTCGTGCTCAAGTTAATCAATGGGAGGTTCAAGCTATGCATACCGTATCGAAACGAACTTTAATGGATAAAACAGCCCCAAACCGATCAACTGGAATCATCAATGGGAAATCTTCAAATGTTTTAAATTGGGACGATGTTCGTTTTCCATGGGCCTATCCTAAATATAAAAAAATGCTGTCCAACTTTTGGACGCCTTTTGAAATCAATATGGCTCAAGACATAAAACAATTTCCGAATTTAAGTGAAGCAGAACAAGATACCTTTTTAAAAATTATTGGGCTATTGGCACTTTTAGACAGCATTCAAACCGATTATGCAGGAAAAGTAGCCGATTATTTAACGGATTCTAGTTTAAATGCCCTCATGATTATGCTTGCCCAGCAGGAAGTGATTCATAACCATTCCTACTCGTACGTGTTATCAAGCTTGGTGTCCAAACAAAAACAAGATGAAGTCTTTGAATTTTGGCGAACAGAGCCCATTTTAGAACGACGAAACGATTTTGTCGTTCGGGGATACCGAGATTTTGTCGAACAACCAAACGTAGAACATTTATTAAAGTCCATTGTGTTTGATGTAATCTTAGAAGGTTTATTTTTCTATTCAGGTTTCGCCTTTTTCTATCACCTTGCTCGTAATCAAAAAATGGTAGCTACAAGCACGATGATTAATTACATTAATCGCGATGAGCATATTCACGTAGACTTGTTTGTGAAAATTTTCAAAGAAATATTGAATGAATATCCCGAATATAAGAAAAAGCTTGAACCTTTTGTCCAGCAAACATTTCTTCAAGCTGCTGAATTAGAAATCGAATGGGCAAGATACATTATCGGCCATCGCATTGATGGAATTTTTATTAATGAAGTAGAAGATTACATTAAGTTTTATGCAAATGTTCGTGCCAATCAATTGGGATATGATCGACCGTTTGAAGGATATCGGAAGAACCCTCTTCGTTGGATTAAAGCGTATGAGGAAGTTGATTTAGGGAAATCCGATTTCTTTGAACAAAAATCACGACAATACACGAAAGTCAATTATGTCGATAATGGTTTTGATGAACTATAAAGGGAAGGGTTGTCTCTAAATATTGGGACAACCCTTTTTTAAGATATGAACGGCTATCTTACGGTGGCAATCAATCCATTATGAACTTTTATATATCCGTGACGTTCAATATTCAATCCGTTTTCATAGGCATAGAGTCCCATTTGTTCGACCGTCATCAATTCACGGTACGTATGGTTCATGACATCGGCCATCACTCGATAATATATACGTGATTTCCATTGATTACGTGGCGTTGTCATAATACAATACCCTGTCGGTTTAAGAAATTTTCGGTGCCATTCGATGACTTCCGGCTTTTTCTCATCTGGAAAATGTTCGAGTAACCCGACCGATAGAACGATATCAAATTCTTTTCCAAATGGTAAATTTCGAATATCGTCTACGATATATTCAATGTGAAAATCTTTTTTATAGTATACTTTTTTACCACCTGTTGCCAAATTCCCCCCTAAAAACGGATACGATTCAGGAAAGTCTTGAAATCTTGTATCACGACAATAGGCATCGTAATCCACTAATACGACTTCAGCACCGGGATACATGGCCGCTAATTGCATCCCTTCGTATCCTTCCGCCGCACCTAAAAAAAGGATTTTAGGCTTGGTTACATCTAATCCTTCAAAAAGTGCCCGCTTTCCACGAGGGTCCCAAATACCGTCTTCGACCCGATGCACATAGTTCCATAAATGAATTTGGATGACATCTTGAAGAGCTGTTTGAATTTCTTGTAAACGAAACCTTTTTAAACTTCGAAAAAATGCTTTCTTTTTATCGTCCATTTCTCTTGGTACATCCTTCACAAACCACTCGTGAAACGCTTGATTAAAAAATTGCCAGGAAGTTTTTGGATCCATCGTTTGATGGTGCTCCTTTTCCCATGCTAAGCGATCTTTAGAATAAGTTGTCACTTCATAAGGTTTGCCGACATCTTTCCACGTAACCATACTCCAATCACGAATGTTTGAACATTTTACAAATCGATCTTTTTGTTTAGGTGACAACGTTCGTAAATCCACTCGATAGCTATTCGTTAAAAACGTATTCTCTATCGCCACTTCATCCTTTATGCATACCGACGAATGCGATTCCGTTTCCATCGTCCCCTTCATTGGAGCACCTCCTATTTTTCTGAATTTTCTAATAAAAATTGTACATCAAAAGCAGTTTCTGGTCAGTTTCTTTTCTAAAACAACTTTCGACAACTCTACCTAGTCTCATGTATGTTTGTGCATCAAAAAAATAACGCTAGAACATGATATTCTAGCGCTTACTAACTTATTTATGAAAAACTCCTTTTTTCTGCACGTACATAATCGCTAACGCTAACACTAAAATACTCCCCTTTAAGATATCCATCGCATAATACGGTACGTTCCACATTGTCAGTCCATTCAATAACACACCAATTAACACTGCCCCGAAAAACGTGCCAATGACGTTTGGTTTTCCTTGACCAAACACGGAATACCCAATAAAAGAAGCAGCGACGGCATCCATTAATAAGGAAGCTCCTGCTGACACTTGTCCAGTACCGACTCTAGCAGCTAAAACGATACCGGCAACCGAAGCAAAAAATGCACTTAACAAGTACGCATAGGTCCGGTAACGATTCACCGAAATTCCTGACAAGCGTGCCGCTTCAGGATTGCCGCCCGTTACATAGAGCAATCTGCCTGTCTTTGTGTATCGAAAAAATAAATGAAGAAATATGACCGCAGCAAGCATGAGAAGAACGGGAAACGGAATCGATAACCATTTTCCTTGACCAATAAATAAAAATGAAGGGATAAATTTACCAGGTGCCATTTCTCCATTGGTTAACATCATATTATTGTAGATGGAATACCCTTTTGTTGCTGTTAAATGGACCCCATTGATGATATACATGACCGCTAACGTCCCTAATAAATCTGGGATTCTTAAACGAATTACAACAAAACTATTGAACAGCCCGATAAGTAGCCCGACGAAGATGGGAACGACTAAGGCGACAAGAAGCTCTTGCCGATACCAAACGAGCATCGCCGCACTTGTAATCGTGCTCATGCTAACAATGGACCCAACCGATAAATCAAAGCCGCCGACAATGAGTGAGCATGTGACGCCAAGAGCTACAAACGTAACAATCGAGATCGAACGCAATATATCGGTGAAATTGCTATACGTGAAAAAGCGGTCGTTTGTAATACTAAAAAAGAAAATGATTCCAACGATAACCAAAAGTGTTCCATATTTATTAAAGAAGGTGCCCAATGAAAACCCATTTTTATAGGTTACTTGTTCTTTCGTTACGACGGGTTGTGTCACGACTAAATCCCTCCTGATACTGCCTTCGTTAATGTTGGTACATCGATTTCACTTGGCAGCAACTCATTTTTAATTACCCCATCTTGCATGATTAAAATACGATCGGCAATTGCGAAAGCTTCATCCACATCCGATGTAAAATAAAGAATGCCTTTCCCATTTTGAGCTAATTCTTCGATGATGCGAAACACTTCTTCTTTTGACCCGATATCGATTCCTTTCGTCGGCTCATCAAATACGTAAACGGATGCAGGAATGGATAACCATTTACCAATCGCGACCTTTTGTTGATTTCCTCCGCTCAAATATCGTAATGGCTCGTACAAGGAAGCAGCCCTAATTCGTAATTTTTCGATGATGGTGATCGCCTCTTTTTCTTTTAACGTAGGGATAACCCATTTCTTTTCATAAGCCAATTGTGGGATCGATAAATTTTGGATGACCGATTCATCAATCCAAATCCCTTCTTTTCTGCGTTCTTCAGGGACTAGACAGATGCCAGCACGAATGGCATCAGCTGGTGAAGAAAAGGTATACGTGTTTCCGTATAGTTGAATGGAGCCGACCGCCCGATCCGCTCCGACAATTGCCCGAGCGGTTTCGCTTTTCCCCGCTCCGATGAGCCCGACTACACAGACGACTTCCCCTTGATGGACCGAAAGTTGAACTGTTTGACTGGTCGACGGTACAAAAAGGTCATCAATAGATAGAAGTACTTCTTTTTTCTTTTCTTTCGTTTTTCTTTTATGGCCTACTACCTTCCCCACCATTTTCTCAATCATTTCCTCTATTGAAAGCTGAGAGGTAGAGGCTGTTTGAACAACAGTTCCATCTCGTAAAATGGTAACCCGATCGGCTAATCGCTTCACTTCGTTTAACCGATGGGAAATAAATATGATACCAACACCTTTTTCCTTTAAGTGTGATATCACTTCGAACAACTTCTCCGTTTCATAAGAAGATAACGGAGCGGTCGGCTCATCTAAAATTAAATAGTTTGTTCGTTGAGCCACCGCTCGAGCCAATAAAATGAGTTGTTTTTCGTATATCGTACACTCAGAAACTTGTTTCGTTACCTGAATCGATGCACCCACTTCATCTAAATGTTGGGCTGCTCGTTTGTTCCATTGAGTAGGACGAATTAGCATGGAAGCCGATGTAAGAAACGGAAGCAAGACGTTTTCTGTGACTGAAAGCGTTGGGACAAGCGCGGTATCGACTTCTTGAACGACCATCCCAACGCCATGTTGTAAAGCGTCTTCGGGTGATGTAAAGTGCACTTTTCTCCCGTCAATCCATAGTTCTCCGGCATCTTTTTCGTAATCACCAGCTAAAATTTTCATTAATGTACTTTTTCCTGCACCATTTGCCCCAATGAGCGCATGAATTTCCCCTCTTTTAACTGAAAAATTGATATTTTGTAAAATCGGAACTCCATTAAAGGACTTACAAACTTGCAGAACCTCTAGCTTACTCATTTTTAACGCGCTCCTCCAACGCTTTCATCCATGGTGAAACAGCTACTTCAGCTTGCCCCCAACCAGGGATGTATTGGTGTAAGTCATTCATCGTCACTGTTTGTTCAGGCAGTTGGTTCCTGTGCACTAAGTAAGGGGTAACGGAGAAAATATCTGGTGTTTCTTCCCCTGCTAACTTTTGATAAGCAAACCGCACTTGAATACGTCCTATTTCGGATGGGTCTGTCGCCGTAGTTGCTACCCATGGAGAATTCGGCTGCTGGATCAATTGTAAATCTTCATCGCTTAAATCGATGCCGTATACTTTAATCTCATCACGTCCAGCTTGTTGGATTGCTTTAACGGCTCCTTTGGCAAACTCATCCCATGTCGCAAATACCGCATCGATGTCTCCTTTATTTGGATACTGTTGTAAAATTGCTTCCATTTGGGCTTGCGTATCTAACGCTGTATTGGCAGATGCCGTACCGAATCGTGCAATTTCTTGAATATTCGGATATCTTTGTTTAAACGCCTCATAGATCACATTCCGTCTTTCCATTGGCGTATAGCCAGCTACCCAAATATAAACGATATTTCCTTTCCCATTTAAGTCTTGAGCTAACGTCCGTAGGGAATTCCACGCCAAACTATAATCATCTTGGTCAATAACCGTTACTCCAGGAAGATTCAAATCATTGTCAAATGCAACCACTGGAATTCCTTTTTCAAGCGCTTTTTTACACCTGCTTCCAAAGCGTCGGCACGACCATGGTCAATTAAAATGGCATCCGCTCCCTGGTTGATGGCAGTATCTAGTAGCGAAGCCATTTTCGTTAAATCGTTATCGGCATTGTAAAATTGCACCTCTCCACCAAATGCTTCCACTTGCTCTTTAATCCCTTGAATATATTGTGAAGTAAAGGTCCCGATCGACAATTGATTGACAGACGCGATTTTGATTGGACGATCAAACACTGCCGGGATTTCGCTTGACGAACTTGTTTTCGTTGTCTTCGTTTCAGAAGTCTTCTCTTCTTCTACTGGTGCACTCACTTGATCTTGTTCGTTTGTACAACCACTTACTAACCAGATAACACTAATAAAGACAAGTAGCCATTTCCATTGAATGTTTTTCATGCTTCACACTCTCTCCCTTTATTTATTTTTTATGTAGAAGTACATAGCTTTTGTTCTTTTCCCAAACCCCCCTTTCAAAATATAAAAATGCCTCTTTCCGAAAGAAAGAGGCATGAAGGACACATTCTTCAAACCTCTTATCTCCCAGGAACTTTTCATATGCTCCTGTTGGATTTAGCACCGTGCCTTCGTGTAATATACACGGCCCCTAAAAATTAGGTGCCCCGCCTCACAGCGGTATTACGGTCGGTTGCTGCGGCTTCATCGGGCCAATTCCCTCCGCCAACTCTCGATAAGAGTGTTCAGCACGCTTATGCAGTTTTTATGAAGATATTACCTTCAATGGGCGAAAGTGTCAATCATTTTTTTCATTTTTTATAAAATATTTTTTTACTTCCTCAACGGTATGAACAGGTTGTTGACAAACAAATTGTTGGCAAATTTGAACGGTCCACTGCTTTGATACGTCTTCTTGTTTTTGAAAAACAGTAAACGGAAGAAAGCTCGTCCGCAACCACTGAAAAAGTTCTTCGTCTTTTCGTTCGTCTTTGCCCGAAACAACTACTTCCTCGCCACCATGACTAAGAGCCATGGCCGTTTGAACGGTACATAAATAACCGGAAGGATAGTGGGTGACTTCGTTAGCTGCTGCTTGTAACAATTGTTTAACCGTGGTGAACATTTGCTCATCATTTGTAAGCTTATATAAACGCCATAACTGATACGATGCGATGCCATTTCCAGATGGAATCGCTCCATCGTACCATTGCTTTTCCCGGACGAGTAGTTGTTCTCCGTTTTCATCAGTAAAATAAAAGCCTCCATTCGGGTCCCAAAAGCGGTTCATCATCTCTCGATACAACTTAAGAGCTTGGTGAAGGTAGGTTGACTGACCTTCAGCTTGGAATAATTCAACATACGCCCACAATAAAAAGGCGTAATCGTCAAGATATGCTTGGTATTTGACTTCTCCATCGCGGTAACGTGCCTTTAAGCCCGATTCGGTCCACAAGTGTTGTTCAATGAATTGAAGCGCACGGTTTGCCATTTGGAGAAAAGTGGCTTCTTTTAATGCGGCACCAGCTTTGGCAAGTGCTGCAATCATGAGACCATTCCATGATGTTAAGACTTTATCATCCACATGCGGATACACACGTTGTTGTCGTCGTTCGAATAAGGTCTTTTTTCCTTGCTGTATAATTTTCTCTACTTGATCGATGGAAATGTTATGATTAGACGCTAATTTTTCTAACGAAGTGCGAATCAAGTTTAATATATTTTTTCCTTCGAAGTTCCCTTGTTCCGTCATATTAAAGACGTCACAAAACACTTCGCCCTCTTTCGGTCCCAAAAGGTCGATGACTTCTTGTTTCGACCAAATGTAGTACGTTCCTTCTTCTCCCTCGCTGTCAGCGTCAATGGCGGAATAAAAGGCTCCTTGAGTATCGGTCATTTCCCGTTGTATAAACGAAACTACCTCTTTAATGACTTGTTTATACCGTTCATTCTTCGTTATTTGATATGCTTCTGTTAAAGCAAATAACATTAACGCTTGATCGTACAGCATTTTCTCAAAATGAGGCACCAACCACTTCCCGTCAACGGAATAACGAGCAAATCCTGATCCGAGCTGATCATAAATGCCCCCATCCAACATTGCATCAAGCGTCTTTGTGACCATTTGCAGCGCTTGATTGTTTCCGGTCCAATAATAATATCTCATCAAAAACAAATGTTGATGCGCCAACGGAAATTTAGGTGGTTGACCAAATCCACCGTAAATGGCATCAAATTGGCGTAATAGTCCATTGTACGCCTCATGAACATGCGTTTCTTGTATTCCTTTTGAAGTTTGGGCTTCTGGTCGTTCTTGTAGGGCTTCTGTTAGTTGGGAAGTAATTTTATCAATGCGTTGCGGATTACTTTTGTACGCGTTTGCAATTTGCGGTAGTAAATCGAGCATTCCCGGCCTGCCGTACTTACTATGCTTTGGAAAATACGTGCCGGCATAAAACGGTTTTTTGTCAGGTGTTAAAAATACCGTCAGCGGCCAACCACCTTGCCCCGTCATCATCTGGCATACTCGCATGTAAAGCGAATCAATATCCGGTCGCTCTTCACGGTCGACTTTTATAGAAACAAAGTTTTTATTTAGCAGATTAGCGACCTCTTCGTCTTCAAACGATTCTCTTTCCATTACGTGGCACCAATGACACGTACTATATCCAATACTTAAAAAAATAGGTTTATTTTCCCTTTTTGCCCTTTCGAATGCTTCGGGTTCCCACTCATACCACTCTACAGGATTGTAAGCATGTTGTAATAAGTATGGGGATTTCGAATTGATTAGGCGATTAGGCTTACGGTTGTCGTTCATCATTTCAGCCCCTTTCTACTTGATAGGTTTATTTTAAACCATTTATATCCATTTACAAACATTCCTAATGGAACAAACGGTTATGCGTGACGTCATTTGTGTCACATTCGCCTAGATTGAATAAAATGTATCGAGGATTATCGAAAGGGTGAATGAACTTGAATTATCAAAAAGCGTTAGAACAAATTATTCATGGACTTAATCTCGATTTAGCATGGGAATATGCAGCTGGGATTCAATATGCCCAACATACCAGCAAGCTTAAAGGGACTGTTTTTTATTCAATTGCTGAAGAATTAGAAGAACATTCAAAAGACGAAATTGGTCATGCTCACGTTTTAACTGAGCTGATTCAGTATCTTGGAGGTATTCCAACCACACAAGTAGCCTCGGTATCTACACCTATGGATCATAAAGAAATGTTACGTCAAGTCTTACAGGGGAAATACGATGCCATCAGCCGCTATTTGCAACGAATCTACCAATTTGAAGCGCTTGGGATGTATGACTCAGCACAAAAAATCAGGGATATTGTTGTTACTGAACAAAAACACGCCAAAGACCTCGAAATTGCCTTAGGTATTGAGAAAACGTTGGTTCAACCTATTAAGTTGTCAATTGACTAATTTTACAGAACAGTCCCGTTCATTGGACAGCTTTAATCTAATTCATTTTTTAATAAATACTTATTTAGTTTAAAAAAATCATTTCATGTGATTAGAAAGGGTGAACGCTTTGTTCTTTTATCATCCATATAGATATGTTAACCATCCTAATTTTTACGGTGTCATTCAAAATGACCAAAATGTCTATCTTGAAAGAAATAACGGAGGAAAATGTCAACAAATTTTCAATGCTATACTCGACGCTATAAAAGGCGAAGCTGCGGCCATCGATTTTTACACTCGACTTGTGCAGTTTGCACCAAATAAAAAGCATCGAGAAGACATTCTACATGCATTAGAAGATGAAAAAATCCATTTAAAAGAATTCACGAAACTTTACACGGACCTTACAGGAAAGAAGCCAATATATCAGGTTAAAAAAAACACTTTTCAATCCTATGAGGAAGGTTTAAGAAAAGCTTATGAAGACGAGCTGGAGGCTTATGAGGATTATCGAGATAGTTATTTATTAACTCAGAATCCACCTGTACGAGATGTATTTTTAAGAGCTTTTACCGATGAAATTGAACACGCCACCCGTTTTGGATTTTTAATATTGGGGTTATATTAGTCTTTTGATTCAATTTACGTATAGATGTCTATATAATAGTCGTCATTGATGATATGACGGCTTTTCTTTGTGAATTTTTCGTTCAGCTTCTTTATCTAATAAATTCCTTGTAAAAAAAACTCCGGTTCAATTCCCACCCCTTCCCAATATATTGTCTCCAATAAAAGTACATACTAACAATCGAACTTCTTATTCCAAAGCTTTTTTACCCATGTTCGATTTAGACCTGCATGTACGTTCAGCAGTTTAGATTACAGTCAAAAATAAGGATGGTGTTTTTTCGTTGCAATTGTCACCTAGAATATATCATAACTTTGTTCGTCAGAAATGGTTTAAAAAAATATATATTGAAAACATGGTTCGTAAGCATTTTGATTTGAAAGATAAAAAAGTACTGGATTTTGGTGCCGGTACAGGAGCAAATTGTTCCTTGTCTGAGCCGGACTACTACTATGGAATAGATCCCGATGAACGACGAGTTGTTTATGCAAGGAGACTATATCCTGAATATCGGTTTGATGTATTTTCAGGTAACAAAATACCCGCTGACAATAACAGCTTTGATGTTATTTTAATTATTGCCGTTTTACACCACATACCGCCTGACATCATTCCAGCTTATGTAAAAGAATTTAAAAGAATTTTAAAGCAAGATGGAAAAATTGTAGCAATTGAGCCTTGCTTATTTGACAATTGTTTTGTTAGCAATTGGTTTATGAAGAAATATGACAAAGGAGAATATATCCAAAAAGAAGCGGATTATTTAAATTACTTTACTGCTGAAAATTTTCAATGTAAAGTTCTGAAAAAATTTAAAAAATGTTTTCTTTATAACGAATTGTATTTTACCGCTTCGCATTAGTTTACTATTTCATTTCACAAAATATGAGGAGGAACAAAGGTTGTCCTCCTTTTGATTTGCACTTCAGACTGCGCTCCAGTATTTACCTCTAATCCTTCATCCTATTTTCTTCTATAATTTTGTTATAGGAGGAGATGGAAAAAGGATGATTATACTATCTATAATTTCGATTGCTTTTATATTATTTTGGTATCGCGCCAATAAAAATACCCATCAAGTTATGTTAAATCAAATTCGTTTAAGTGATTCAGAGGGCAATGGCAGACCATCTACCGAGTTAAATGTCCTTCAAGTCTCAGATATGCACCTTGAAAGAATTTCGATTACACCTGAAGAACTATACAACAAGCTAAAAAATGAAAGGATTGACTTAATCGCTCTTACTGGCGATTATTTAGATAAAAAAAGAAGTATTCCTAAGCTTGTTCCCTATTTAAAGGTTTTCAATCAATTAAATGCTAAGTACGGAATTTACGTCGTTTTTGGAAATCACGACTACAAGCTAAAAAAGAACGATTTTACGACCCTTTTTAAAACATTTGAGAATTACGGATGTAAAGTATTGCAAAATCACAATGAAACGATTTTCGTGAAAGGAAAACAAGTCAATATTATTGGTATTGACGATCACTATTCGAATAGAAGTGACATTAAAAAATCATTTGTAGGGGTTGAAAAAGGATTCGACCTAGTATTAACTCACGACCCAAGCATCATTTTACAAATGAAAGATATACACTTTAACTATCTCCTATCCGGCCACTTCCATGGCGGGCAAATTCATTGGCCTAAGCCGTTCCATCTTGCTCATATGTCAAAGGAAATGATGGACATGAATATGATTAAAGGACTGCATTATTATCACGGAAAACCTTTTTATATCAGTGAAGGTTTAGGCCAAACATCTCTTAATATTCGGATAGGCAGCCGTCCTGAAATTACTCTTCATCAAATTCTTCTTGATATAGAACTACAAAAAGTTGAAAAGACTCTAACAGCTATCTAACTGTTAGAGTCTTTATATGTATTAATAAAATGAAGTACTGTAATAGAGGGTGTAGGTTTTAATAATTTAAAGGGGTGAGGGACAGTCCCCTTGTCCTTTAAAACTTTAACAGAACGCGGGACTGTCCCTCACTACTTTAGAGAGTAAAAAAACCAATTGCCAGATAGAGATTGGTTAAGATGTTTTAGAGATGGTGGATTGATCGTCAGCTTTGACGTGTTGAAAGATGTTCCAGGCAAATAGGATAATGCTGATGGTTGTTAATGTGGCGCCGAATGGGATTAGGATATGTAAGGCTTCGTTACCATACATGAGGAAGCCAAGTCCAAACATCATAAGAGGCAATCCGATATTATGAAGCCAAAAATGAATACGCGCTAAAACTGTGGAGCCCGCTTTTGGAAAAAGCACATAATAAATACCAGCTAGCCCCATTGTTGCCCACCCAAGTAGATTAATGTGGGTATGAACGGGACGTAATTGGAATGTTTCAGACATGGACATGTACATCCCCATCAAAATACCAATCACTAAATAAAATGTCGCAATTTTAATAAGTTTAACACCAATCACTTTCTTATCCCCCCTTTTTCCTTTTTAATAGTACGCTTTCTATATACCATTTATGATAAAAATTTACTATATTTGCATTATTTTATAGTAAAAAAGATGCAATTCTATGTGTTAGGGGACAGTCCCGCACTGCTTTAAAGCAGTGCGGGACTGTCCCCTAATCATTGTCCCCTAATCACTTTAACTCTTCTAACAACCGTTGAAGGATTTGGGCGTGGCGTTGTTCATCGAAAGCGGCCTGGGTGAAGCGGCGTTTGATTTTTAGGTCATTCGTTCGTGAGGCGATGGAGAAATAAAATGGAGCTGTTTCGGTTTCGTCGCGAATCGATTCTCTTAACCCTTGCCGATACGAATTAGGAAATTGCTGGTTAAAAATATTCAGTTTCGGATACTTTCCAGATAATTGATAAAAGCTTTTTGTAAATTGATAAAAATGACGAATTTCATCTTGACGAATACCCAATATTTCTTCTTTTGCCTTTTCAATAGGTGCTAGTTGAGCGAGTCTTGTATAATATTGGATTGCAGTATATTCATCATTAATCGCTTTCTGAATATCCCGCTTTTCCCGTTTGGAAACTTTCCCAATTTTATCATCATCTTGTTGAGCTTCTTGCTCTCGTTTCTGTTGATTCGCTAAAGAATGGGGTGGAACCATTGGCAATTGAAACGGTGGACTTTGAACGTATGGCGTATAATAATAACGCATCCTGACACACCCTTTCTTTCATTCAAATGGGCCATTTTTCCTTCTATTAATATGTATGTGAAAAAGAGCTATGCATTCCCTATAAAATGCTCCCTTTCATTCGTTTAAAATCCATTGTGCGGCTTCCAATAAGCTACCACACGTATAATCTGCCAGATGAATAGCGGAATCATCTTGACGAGTAGATATCCATACCGTTTTCGTCCCCGCTTCCCTTCCTGCTAATAAATCCACATCGCGGTCGCCCACCATGTAGCTTTGAGATAAGTCAATGTTATATTTTTGTGCTAAATCTCGAATCATTTTCCCAGAAGGCTTCCGACACGCACACCCTTCATTAGGTCGATGAATACAGCAGGCGATCTCAACAATCTTTCCTCCTTCTATTTCTATATCGTAAATAAGTTTTTCATGGATTTTATCCAACAGTTGTTTCGTCATATACCCAAGTCCAACGCCACCTTGATTCGTGACAATAAACAATTGAAAACCAGCTTCTGTTAGCATTCGCATTGCTTTTTGTACACCTGGTAATAAATACAAATCTTGTGGTGTATTCACGTACTTTACCCGTTTTGTCAACACCTCATTGATTACCCCGTCACGATCTAAAAACACCCCGCGATTCATCAACGTTTCCCCCTTTTTATAAAAGTTTTTCCAAATCACACGAAACGTTTTTACCTTGCAAATGCTCTTCTTAAATAATCCAATAAAACAGAGGTGGCGATGACTGTTCCCTATTACGTTGCTTTTTTCGCTTTCGCTGTTGTTTTTCTTCTGGTTCGTTTTGGCTTTGCTTCTGGTTTCGTTCGGTCGATTGAGGCTTGTAATGCGGCCATTAAGTCCGTTATTGGTTGTTCTTTTCTCTCGGCAGTAGGGGCAACTACTTCCATTCCTGTCTTTTTATTCTCAATGAGTTGCAACAATTGTTCTCGATATTCATCCACATATTTTGTCGGTTCAAATGGGTTCGTCAGTTGTTCGATTAATAATTTTGCCATATCTACCTCTTTCTTTGTTAGCTCCAAATTTTCTGGGACATTCGGTACATCATTTGCAGAACGAATTTCATCAGGGTAATGAATCGTCTCCATTAATAACGTTTTCTCATAAGGACGAATAACGGCTAATTTTTCTTTTGAACGAAGAATAATTTTTCCAATCCCTACCTTCCCTGAATCCTTTAAAGCTTGATGAAGTAACGTATACGCTTTTTTTCCACCTTCGTTTGGAGAAAGAAAATACGTTTTATCAAAATAGATCGGATCAATTTCGTTAATTTCGATAAACTCAACAATTTCGACCGCTTGATCTTCTAAAGCTTTTTTCAATGGTTGTAAATCTTCGTCTGTCACGATGACATACTTCCCCTTTACAACTTCATACCCTTTTACAATTTCGTCATTACCGACTTCGCGATCACAAACGGGACATGTTTTAACATATTTGATTGGACTGTGACATTCTTCGTGCAATGAACGAAACGATATATCTTTATCATCGGTCGCTGTATGAAGCTTAACCGGAATACTAACTAATCCGAATTGAATACTTCCTTTCCAAATCGTATGCATATTCTCGCCTCACTTTTTATTATTTAGTGTGAGAAATGAATCTCTCGTTCATACGAATCGTTTCATGGTAAATCGTGCACGTTATAGGTAGAAATTGAAAGCGGGGCGATGAAGTTGTTAAAACCGATGCTACCAACGTTAGTTACTGAACCACCACTTACAGATGACTGGCTATACGAAGTAAAATATGATGGGTTTCGGGGTTTACTTTTTTGGTCACACGAAAAAATAGAGCTGTTAAGTAGAAACGGAAAAGCGTTACTTCCCTTATTTCCAGAAATAGCGGAGTGGTTGGAAACATTTTCAACGAAAGCAGCACCATTTTTCCCTCTCGTCTTTGACGGAGAAATAACGATTTTAGACAATGATGTGAAAGGAAGTTTTGAGGCGATTCAGCAACGAGGACGTTTGCGCTCACCTGACCGTATCACCCATCTTGCCAATGGTCGACCTGCGCATTATTTAGTGTTTGACCTATTAAAAGTAAATGGTGAATGGATCACGAATCAAACGTTTCTTCATCGAAAGGATAAGTTAAGACAATTATTTACAGAACTTGGATGGCCGATAGACGTTTCCCGAGTCCATAACAGTCGTGTTCAATATATTCCATTTTCCCCTTCATTTTCAGCGATTTGGGATCGTGTTGATTTATTTCAAGGAGAAGGAATTGTTGCGAAAAAGAAATCTAGTTCATGGGAAGCTGGAAAAAGGTCATCGAATTGGAAAAAAATAAAGCGGAAAGTAATAGGTACATGCTTTATTACTGCATTTGACGAGACAAATGATTATTATACAGTTTCCGTATTTGCCGAAAACCATCACATTGAGACGATCGGGCAAGTGAAACATGGTTTTTCTAAACATGACGAGCAAACACTAAAAGAAGTGATTCGATTAAACGGGAATAAGCAACATAACTTATGGACGATTCATCCGAGCATTTGTATCGATATTTCCTATTTAGAGCAGTCAAAACAGCAATTACGTGAACCATCTTTTGAACGGTTTCGGCTTGATTTTCCTGTTCATCAATGTACGATAACTTCTTTTCGCTTACAACAACTTCATTTACCAGACGATGTGAATATTACTCATCCCGAAAAAGTCATTTGGCCTCTAGATGGTCGCACAAAATTAGATTACTTGCACTATTTACGTGAGATGGCACCATTTATGCTCCCTTTTTTACACAATCGTCCATTAACGGTTGTTCGTTATCCAGATGGTGTGGACGAGGAATCTTTTTTTCAAAAAAATTGTCCATCTTACGCTCCAAGTTTCATTCAAACCGTGGAACACGACGGTCAACAAATGATGGTATGTCAAGGATTAAAGGAACTCATTTGGCTTGGGAATCAAGTAGCTATCGAATTTCATACACCGTTTCACCATTTATCAAACGAATATGTGAGTGAAATTGTTCTTGATTTAGATCCACCGTCTGAACAAGCATTTCCACTTGCCATTCACGCTGCGTTATTGCTAAAGGAAAAACTAGATGAATTTGGATTAATTTCGTTTGTGAAATATTCCGGCAAAAAAGGATTACAAATTTACGTCCCTCTTCCACTTCATACGTATCGGTGGGGTGATACCGCACCATTTTTAAAAACCTTAGCGGAATGGCTTGTGTCACAACATCCCGATTGGTTTACGACGGAACGTATGAAAGAGCGGCGTGGTGACCGGTTATACGTAGACTACGTACAACATCATCGAAAAAAGACGATCATTTCTCCTTATTCCGTTAGAGGGACGCCAAAAGGTCGAGTCGCTGCTCCTTTATTTTGGGAAGAATTGAAGGAATCCTTTCAACCAGATCAATTTACAATGGACTTTGTTCGTGAAAGAGTTAAAAAAATCGGCTGTCCGTTTCAGCAATTCGATACAAGCCGAAACAAACAGCCGTTTGAACCTATTCGGCAATTTTTTACTAATGGTCTATCATAAAAATTAATTACTTTTGAAATACCATCTCCTCAACGACTTTTTGACAATGTGCTTGCAGTTGTTCATATTCTTGTTCTTCGTTCAGTTGTTCTCTTTTTACTACTTGGAATGAATTTACTTGATTAAGGTCGATTACTAATCGCTTAATATACGTAGCATTTCCGATTAAATCGATTGCTCGTTGATCCCTATGGACCACACAACGGACCTTACCGCCATTATTGTATACATCTATTGGTTGATCCCAATTGTTAATACCTTCAAGACAAGTGACTAAACTGGAAGCAGACATTGCCGTTCCACAAGCATTCGTAAAACCTACACCACGTTCAAACGTGCGAACATATATTTGTTGTACACCAAGCGGTTTTACAAAGCTGACATTGACCCCGTCTGGAAACCAATCGTTTGGTCCGTTAACGTATTCCGCTAGTTCTTTTTGTACATTCGATTGAATGATTTCTGAATCGACAATACTAATTAAATGAGGATTCGGTACAGCTACCGCCGTAAACGTCAACCGTTCGGATAATTCTGGGATTCGTTCATTTCTACAAGTCGGTTTATCAAAATTCATCGGAAGTTGAGACACATCAAATAAAATCGGGGAAATTTCAACTTGATAGGTTGGTAATTGACCAAAAATCGGTTCTGCTTTTTTCACTCGTAGATCAGCTTTCATCGTTTCGACGACAAATTCGTCTTCCCCAAATTTTTCTGCTACATAGCGAGCAACACAGCGAAGACCGTTCCCACACATCGATGCTTCCGATCCATCGGCATTGAAAATACGCATTTTTGCTAACCCAGTATGACTCGGTTGTACGAATAAAATCCCGTCTGCTCCTATGCCATTTTTCCGATCACATAACGTTTGGGCGAGCTGTTGGCGTTCCTCATCCGTCCAAGGAGCCAAATGTTCAAGCTCGTCAATTAATAGAAAATCATTTCCTGATCCATGACAATGAATGATTTCTCGTTGCATATCGTTCCTCCTACTAATTAACGTTTCATTTTTTCCTTAGAATGACACAAGAAAAGAGGAAATTCAACTGTTTTTCGTTGCAGCCGTCTATTTTTTACACCGTATGCATATTGGTTTGAAACAGGCCAACTTGGTTGAGCAATTTTTTCAACCCGAAACCAAACTATTATTTCCTTCCATTCTCCAATAATATATCAACAACTACAAGTATCGTCTATATTTTTCCATCCGTATGATAGCCCTTTTTCTTTATAAAAAAGGGCTTTGTTCTATTTCATTTTTGATTT
>NZ_JBCNBW010000028.1:0-36319 GCF_050478865.1 Aeribacillus pallidus
GTTTTGTTTAGTTTTCAAGGATCAATTGCCACCGCCTTTTTGACAGCGACTTTTATAATATATAACATTCGATCCGTTGTGTCAACAACTTTTTTTATTTTTTTGTTCGTTGCTTTGTTACATCGTAGCAACGAGTATTAATATAGCACCTTTCAAAAAAGGATGCAATAGTATTTTTATATTTTTTTAATAAAAAATTTTTCCTGATAGTCAGTTATTGAAAGATGCAAGAAAAATACTGTAATCATGGGATTTTATTAGGTTTCACTATAGATAAAATGAACGTGAATTTATTATGTTTTAGAAAACAAAAACACTTCAATTAAAAAATAATTAAGGGGATGCTCTACCTTTCGTAGACATCCCCTCTTTTCTTCGATTAGTCACGATGACGCATAAGCGGGAATAATAAGACATCACGAATGGATGGAGAATTTGTTAATAGCATAACCAGACGATCCACACCGATACCTAAACCACCTGTTGGCGGCATTCCGTATTCAAGTGCTTCTATAAAGTCTTCATCCATCATGTGTGCTTCGTCGTTTCCTGCTTCACGCTCTTTTAATTGGGCTTCAAAGCGCTCTTTTTGGTCGATTGGATCGTTTAACTCTGTGAACGCGTTCGCATGTTCACGTCCAACGATAAAGAGCTCAAAACGATCTGTAAAACGTGGATCTTCATCGTTTTTCTTTGCTAATGGTGAAATTTCTACCGGATGGCCATAAATAAATGTCGGTTGAATCAATTTGTCTTCTACTTTTTGCTCGAAGAATTCATTTACAATATGACCGAATTCCATATTTTCTTTAATTTCAACACCGTGTTCTTTTGCGAGCTGACGGGCTTCTTCGTCAGACATCTGTTGCCAGAAGTCTACACCAGTGTATTCTTTAATAGCATCTACCATATGTAGACGACGCCATTCTGGTTCTAGATTAACCGTATGTTCCCCATATTGAACAGTCGTTGTGCCAAGCACTTCTTTTGCAATATGAGCGATTAAGTTTTCAGTTAGCTTCATAATATCTCGATAGTCAGCATACGCTTGGTACAACTCAATCATCGTGAACTCAGGATTGTGGCGTGTAGAAATCCCTTCGTTACGGAATACACGTCCGATTTCATACACTTTTTCTAGTCCACCAACAATTAGACGTTTAAGGTGAAGCTCAATGGCGATACGCATATAAAGTGGCATATCAAGCGCGTTATGATGAGTAATGAACGGACGGGCTGCCGCTCCTCCTGCAATTGCGTGCATCATTGGTGTTTCTACTTCCAAGAAACCTTGATCATCTAAATAACGGCGCATCGCTTGAATAATTTTGCTTCGCATAATAAACGTTTGTTTGCTTTCCGGATTCATGATTAAATCAAGATAACGCTGACGATAACGTTGCTCCACATCTTTTAAACCGTGGAATTTATCAGGAAGTGGACGTAGTGATTTTGTTAAAAGTTCAAATTGTTTCGCTTTAACCGAAAGTTCTCCGACTTTGGTTTTAAATACAGTACCAGTAATACCAACAATATCGCCAAGATCTGCTGAATCAAAAATGGCATAACTGTCTTCACCAACAGCATCTTTACGTACATAAATTTGGATTTGACCAGTTAAATCTTGAATGTGTGCAAATCCAGCTTTTCCTTTTCCGCGTTTAGTCATTATACGGCCAGCAATCGTGACTTCTACATTTTTTTCCTCAAGCTCTTCTTTTGTTAATTCTCCGTATAAGTCTTTTAGCTCTTGGGCACTATGTGTGCGCTCAAAGCGTTTACCAAATGGATCGATACCTTGCTCACGCAATTGGTTCATTTTTTCTCGTCTTACACGTAGTTGATCGTTTAATTCTTCAAAACTCATGTTTTCTCACTCCAATATACGTTATTTAGTTATTACGTACAGACGATGTTAAAAGAATAAATCTTTAATTATCCTAACACTTTTTTTGTTTAATTTGTATAAAAAACTGCCAGCTTCTCACTGGCAGTTATCAACTTTCTAGCATATTTATTTCACATTTAGGAAACAACTATACGAAAAATAGGGAAATACGACGTATATTAACTAATCTGTTGGATGGCTTCGCGAGCTTCTACTTCCTCTACTAATTGATCTAATAGACGAACTAACTCCTCTCGAGTGTTACATTCATTAATTGCTTTCCGTGCTTTCGCATTTCCACGAATACCTTTTAAGTACCAAGAAGCATGTTTTCTCATTTCACGAACGGCAATTTCTTCGCCCTTTAGACCAATTAAGCGGTCGAGATGAAGCTTACATACATCAATTTTTTCACGGACAGAAGGCTCACCAATTAATTCTCCTGTTTCTAAATATTTCACCGTACGATAAATGATCCATGGATTTCCTAAGGCCGCACGACCAATCATAACACCGTCACAACCAGTTTCATCTAACATACGTTTGGCATCTTGTGGTGTTTGGACATCTCCGTTACCGATAACCGGAATGTTCACCGCTTGTTTAACCTCGCGAATGATGTCCCAGTTAGCCTTTCCTTCATACATTTGGACACGAGTTCGACCGTGTAAAGCAACTGCTTGACCACCCGCACGTTCTACCGCTTGGGCATTTTCTACCGCATAAATATGCTCTTCGTCCCAACCCATGCGCATTTTGACCGTAACTGGTTTCTCGACCGCATCTACAACCGCAGCAACCATTTCGTAAATTTTATTTGGATCGAGTAGCCATTTTGCCCCCGCATCGCATTTCGTAATCTTTGGTACCGGACAACCCATATTAATATCGATTATATCGGCATTCGTATTCTTATCAACAAACTTAGCCGCCTCCACGAGCGTCTCTTTTTCTCCACCAAATATTTGCAGACTCATCGGCTTTTCCCGCTCGTCGATATACAACATACTTAACGTTTTTTCATTTTTAAAAATAATTCCTTTATCGCTAACCATTTCGGCATACACAAGTCCTGCTCCAAACTCTTTTACCGTCAAACGGAAAGCGGAGTTACAAACCCCAGCCATTGGCGCAAGGACGACTTGGTTCTTCATTTGAATATCGCCAATTTTTAACATCACGATACCTCCTTTAGTTCGAAGTCTCATCTTCGTCCGTCGGTGACAATTCATCAACAGATACGTTCAAATACGAAGCGATTTTCATCACTAAATCGTCGGAAGGGATACGATATCCCCTTTCGACCTCTCCTAGTACAGAAACAGACACACCTATTTCTTTCGCTAGCCCTTCTTGGGTATACCCTTTTAATTTTCTAAATGCGCGAATACGTCTTCCCCATTTTTCGGCTTCCATAGTCGAACTCCTTTTCTGTCCTGTAATTCGTCCAACATCTGTTGTAGCGGTTGTTGCAACGTTGGATGTTGTAACGAACGATCTATTTCCAATAGAGGTATTAACACAAACGCTCTATCTTGTAGTCGAGGATGAGGAACTATAAGCTTCTCTGTTTTCCTATTGTCGTCATTATACAATAAAATGTCAAGGTCGATGGTCCGAGGCCCCCACTTCACTTCTCGTACCCGACCTAAGCTTTTTTCAATCTCTAAGCAGGTATCCAACAGTTGTTCAGGAGATAAAGTAGTTTCTATTTTTACTGCCATATTTAAAAACCTGTCCTGTTCGATATATCCTACTGGGTCCGTTTCATACACCGAAGATACATCCACTACACGAATTTGTGGATGTTCATGTAATAATTGGATCGCTTTCCGTAAAAATTCTAACCGATTCCCTAGGTTTGAGCCTAACGATAAATAAGCAACGTTACTCATCAAATCTTCCTCTCGTAATCTCTACCCCGACGGATTGATAATGACCAGGAATAGGAGGATCTGGTTTTACGAACGTGACCGTTACTTCTTTTACTAATGGGAACGTTTCTAAAATAGAGGAAGCAATCGTTTCCGCAACAGATTCAATCAACTTAAACGGCTTACCTTCCACAATATTTTTACATAGCATGTAAACTTCAGCGTAGTTGACGGAATGCTGTAATTCATCGGTCAGACCGGCTTTTTGTAAATTAAGAAAAAGCGTCACACTTACACGGAACCGTTGACCTAACCGGTTCTCTTCCTCATAAACACCGTGATAACCGTAAAACTCCATCTCTTGAATAAAAATTTTATCCATTGAATTCACACTTTCCAACAAGGACATCCATCATTTTGGTCATTCGGCTTATTTCTTTTACGTCATGGACACGAACGATTTGACACCCTTTTTGAATCCCATAACAAACTGTAGCCCCTGTCCCTTCTACACGTTCGTTGACTGGTAAATCTAAAATTTTCCCAATCATCGACTTCCGGGATGTACCGAGTAATACCGGATAGCCTAAAGAAACGAGAACATCTAGGTGCTGCATCATTTCGATATTTTGCTTAACGTCTTTCGCAAAACCAATTCCAGGATCTAAAATAATTTGTTCATCCGTTACCCCCGCTTGTTTGGCAATAAAAATACTTTCATAGACATCTTGGATGACATCTCGTAAAAATGATGAATAATCACGATTTATACGGTTATGCATTAATATAATAGGTACGCCGTATTCTGCTGCCACTTTGGCGATCTCCGGTTCTTTTTTCGCTCCCCACACATCGTTAATAATATGAGCACCAGCTTCAATCGCTTGTTTGGCTGTCTCCGCTTTATACGTATCAATGGAAATAGGCACATCCACGGCCTTTGAAACTGCTTCTACAACTGGAATCACTCGCCGTAATTCTTCTTCCAACGGAACGGGCTCATGTCCTGGGCGTGTCGATTCACCGCCGATATCAATGATATCCGCTCCATCTTCCACTAATTGTTTCGCATGCTCGACCGCTTTTTCGATAGTTGTATAATGACCTCCATCCGAAAAAGAATCCGGGGTAACGTTTAAAATCCCCATAATTAACGTTTTATTTGAATAATCAAGCGTGTAATTTTTGCATTGAATCACTTGCTTCATGTACATCCCTCCTTACAGCTCACGTTGACTCCATAAAAAGTGTGTGTATTTTCGGTATTCATTAGATAAAAATAAAGTTATTTTTCCAGTACGACCAGGTAAATCACGGTCTTCACATCGATGAACGGGTACGACCTCTTGAATGGAGTTCGTTAAAAATATTTCATCGGCATCTAGTAAGGCTTCTTTCGTAAACAACCCTTCCACGACGTCGATGGCTGCTTTCCTAAGAATTCGTAATACCAATTGACGCGTAACGCCATTTAAAATCCCTGTCTCTATCCCCGGAGTATAGACGATGTCATCTTTTACCCAAAACACGTTTGACACAATGCCTTCCGCTACCCACCCTTGTTCGGTTAAAAAAACCCCTTCAACAGAAGCTTGTTCACCAATTTCCCGTTTCGCAGCCACATTATTTAAATAATGGTGGGATTTTAATCGTTCGTTAGTTTCGGGTGTATTCCGGCGTAATTGTAAAAATTGAATGCTTTTTTCCGAACTTGCTCCAATAGGTGGAAGGGGTTTTTGAAACAAAATGACATTCGGACAGGTGTAAGGTGATACTTGTAGTCCAATCTCTCCATTTCCGGCTGACACATTTAAGCGACAATACGCATTTTTCCATCCATTTTTTTCGTACAGTTCCTTTAACATTTGAGCGACATCCGTGCGTTGAATGGATAACTCAATTTGAAGTTGTTGCAACCCCTTTTGTAGCCGATCTAAATGGTCATCGAGCAAAAAAGGATGCCCGTCATACGTTCGAAATGTTTCAAAGACACCTAATCCGTATAAAAAGCCGTGGTCAAACGGAGAAATTTTCGCTTCCTCTTTTGGTATCACTTGACCATTCATGTAAATATACATCTTCCAACCCCTACATTAACGAACGAGTTCATTTTTGTAATGTTTAATAAAATTGCGTAACAATCGCTTTCCTTCTGTCGTCATAATGGACTCTGGATGAAATTGAACCCCTTCAATCGGAAACTCTTTATGACGAATTCCCATAATTTCGTTTTCTTCTGTCCAAGCGGTCACTTCAAAGCAATCTGGCAGCGTTTCTCTTTTTACAATTAACGAATGGTATCTAGTTGCTACAAACGGATTAGGTAAGTTCGTAAAAATCGTCTTCCCGTCATGATAGATGGAAGAGGTTTTTCCGTGCATGAGTCGGTCAGCTTGTACAACGTCCCCGCCAAACACTTGTGCAATCGATTGGTGACCAAGACAAACTCCAAATATTGGTATTTTTCCGACAAAATGACGAATCGCTTCCATGCTAATTCCCGCTTCATTCGGACTACATGGTCCTGGAGAAATCATTAAAAAATCTGGCTGTAACTCTTCAATTTGTTGAATGGTGATTTCATCGTTTCTTTTGACGACTAACGTTTCACCAAGTTCACCTAAATATTGAACTAAGTTATACGTAAATGAGTCGTAATTATCAATCATTAATATCATTATCATATCCCCCTTCTTCCGCGAGTTCTTTAGCATTCCATAACGCTTTCGCCTTTTTTAGCGATTCTTTATATTCGTATTTCGGATTGGAGTCAATGACCACGCCAGCTCCGGCTTGAACATGGGCCAATCCGTCTTTTACAACCATTGTCCGAATTACGATGTTCAACTCCAAATCTCCATTAAAGCCAATCCAGCCAATCGAACCGGTATACACTCCTCGCCGAACCGGTTCGAGCTCTTCGATAATTTCCATCGTCCGCACCTTTGGGGCACCGGTAATCGTTCCACCAGGGAACACTGCTTCAATGAGATCATATCCATTTTTCTCTTGTGATAAGATTCCGCGAACATTGGACACAATATGCATCACATGCGAATACTTTTCAATGACCATAAATTCATTAACTTCCACAGAGCCGTATTCGCATACACGACCTAAGTCGTTTCGCTCTAAATCGACAAGCATCACATGCTCGGCACGTTCTTTTTCATTTTCGATAAGTTCATTCGCCAATTGTAAATCTTCTTCCTCATTTTTTCCGCGGGAACGGGTTCCGGCAATCGGACGTGTACTTACATGGCGGCCATCTTTTTTAATTAACAATTCCGGTGAGCCTGATACGAATTGAAACTCCGGTGTATGAAAATAACCCATATACGGAGATGGATTTAGCTTACGTAATTTTTCGTACACCCTCATCGCTGGGACAGAAAGTGGTTTCGATTGACGGACGGACAAGTTCACTTGGAACACATCCCCTTGAGAGATATAATGACGAACTTTGTCAACTGCTTGAATAAATTGCTCCTCACTCATCGACACTGACATCGGGGCCACAGTTACTTCATAATTAGGTGCCACTTCTTTCTCTTCTTGGTGTGACATTCTTATCGACCACATGTCCGTCATTTGTTGTAACACATCGGTTTCAGAAACATGTTCTTCTTTCCAAGCCAGGAGCCACAACTCTTCTTTTTCGTGATCAAAAATGTACCATTCGTCAAAAACGAGAAAATAAATAGTTGGAAGCTGTAAATCATCTTGAGCTAGCGACGGCAACTTTTCGATGTATCGAGCATAATCATAACTGATATAACCGATCGCTCCCCCTTGAAACGGCGGTAAATCTTCTCGTTTCGGCATCGTAAATTGGCTCATCCATTGTTCCATCGCCCGTAACGGCTTTCCTTCCATAAAAAAAGACGAGCCGTTTTTGTTTATTTCCACACCGTTTTCTTTTCCTACAACAATCGCAAATGGATCGATTCCGGCAATACTGAATCGTCCCCCACGGCCACTTTCTAAAAGGACGTGATGGGGCTTTGCTTTTGTTAATGCTTGATAAACAGCAAAAAACCGTTCTTTCGTATACGGCATTTTTTTATAAAAAAGAGTACGTCGACTCACTAGATGTCACTCCTTCAAAGTTTCCTTGCTTCCATCATACATGAAGTCCACAAACTTCTAAATAAGAAAAAAACAGCACATGTCAATTCTCCACTTTTAAGCCCATTTCCTATTCATAAGGCTCTACCCTAAAATAACTGTGGATAACTTTTACTGTTATTTCATTTCATCGGTGTGCCGATGGCAATTGGCATTAAACGATACTGTTGATATTATTCATTTCGCTACAGGCGGACGCTTTCCGCGGGCAAGCCGCAAGCCGCTTCCCTCGCTACGCTCAAGTAAGGGTCTTGCTTGGCCTGCTGTTCCCGCTGGAAGTCGCAGCCTAAACAACTTACTAAAAATCAACAATGAAATATAACATAGCCATTCATAAAAAAACCCCTTTTGTAACGGAACAGAACCTTTCTGTTCAGTTCAAAAGAGGATGATGGTTTTTAGTCTTCAAATTGATATAGTGGCGTACTTAAATATCTTTCGCCATTACTTGGAATAATCGCCAATACTTTTTTTCCAGGACCAAGTTTTTTCGCTACTTGGATCGCTGCATAAATGGCCGCTCCAGAAGAAATGCCGCCTAATATTCCTTCCTCTCTTGCTGCTTTTCTTGCCCATTCAAACGCATCTTCTGTTTTCACTTGAATAATTTCATTATAAATCTCTGTATTTAAAATGTCTGGAACAAATCCAGCACCAATCCCCTGAATTTTATGAGGTCCTGGTTTACCACCTGATAATACAGGTGAATCTGCTGGTTCAACCGCAAAGATTTGAATGTTTGGATACGTTTCCTTCAATACTTCCCCAGCGCCAGTAATTGTTCCTCCGGTTCCAATACCAGCTACAAA
The DNA here is from genome assembly GCF_050478865.1 of Aeribacillus pallidus. Lineage (NCBI taxonomy): Bacteria > Bacillati > Bacillota > Bacilli > Caryophanales > Bacillaceae > Aeribacillus > Aeribacillus pallidus. Next base: position 8,700 of record NZ_JBCNBW010000028.1, read on the forward strand.
CGCGTCGAGTTGATCACCCATTTGTTGAACAATTTCTTTACCAGTTGTTTGACGATGAATTTCAGGATTCGCTTCATTTTTAAATTGTTGAGGCATAAAATATCCTTCTTGCTGAGCCAACTCTTCCGCTTTTTTAATTGCCCCTTTCATACCTTCTGCTCCTGGAGTTAGGACTAATTCCGCTCCGAACGCACGCAATAAATTTCGACGTTCTAAACTCATCGTATCTGGCATAACTAACACTGTTTGATATCCTTTTGCTGCCGCAATCATAGCCAAACCAATTCCCGTGTTTCCGCTCGTCGGTTCGACAATTTTTACTCCAGGCTTCAGTTTTCCTTCTTTCTCTGCTGCTTCAATCATCGATAGCGCAATCCGGTCTTTTACACTGCTTCCTGGGTTCATGTACTCAAGTTTTAAGTACACATCCGCGCATGTTTCATCTGTAATCCGATTCAGTTTGACAACAGGGGTTTCCCCAACTAACTCTGCAATAGAGTTGGCTACACGCACCATTTCCATCACCTCATAGCTATAATTATGTGATTTTCGTTAAAAAATTCCTAGTAAAGATATTGGTTTTATCATGAAAGTAACAAGTATATTTTGAATTGTCAATTAATATGATTGGTATTTTTTTGATAGATATGAATAAACGTACGAACATGTTCGTCCGTACGTTTATTCACCATAAAACCACTCAACGCCTACTTCTTCCCAAAAGCTTTCTGGGGTAAAAGTAACTTCTGATTGTTGTAAGGCCATTTGTCTCTTAATTTGTTCTTTAACTTCATCATACGTAAAAGATTTACCTTCGTTTTTCTCTTGTAATAAAATGATCGCATATCCCTCTTCATACGGAACAGGATCACTAATTTCCCCTACGTTCAGCTTTTCGATTGCTTCTAAATAAGCCGGATCGATATGTGGATGATACTTAGAAATATAACCGACTTCTCCTCCGCGACTAGCTGTTAACGAATCGATGGATCGCTCCATCGCTAAAGCGGAAAAGCTAGAGCCTTCTTCCAATTCCTTTTTCACTTCAAGTGCTTCTTCATTTGTTTTTACAACGATATGTGAAATATGATACGTTTCCGGAATTTCGTATAACTCTTTATTATCCTCATAAAATGCTTTTAATTGTTCTTCTGGAATATTGACATCTTTAATCATCAGTTTTTCTAACAACAACGTTGTTTTGATTTGACTTTTAAGCGTCTCTTCATCGAACGCTGTTTCTTGCTCATATGGATTATAAATGGATTGAATCATCGTCAATTCCCGTTCGATTTCCTCATCGGTCACTGAGACGCCGTATTTAGCAGCCACTTGTTCGATAACTTTCTCATTGACTAACTCTTTTAATACGTCAACACCATATCGCTTTTCCATTGCAAAAAGCCAGTCGCTTCGATAAATGACGTCATCTCCCACTTTTGCAACAACTTCCTTTTTCATCTCTTTTACCGGCTGTTGACTTACTTTTTCATCTTTCGTTACAAAATAAGCAACTGTTAAGCAATTCGATAATAATAATACAGCAATTAAAAGCCAAAGTCGTTGATTCCTCAACCTTGCCCTCTCCCACTCAAAGTTTATTTTGCTTCTTCTTTTAATTGTTCTAGTTCTTCTTTTGAGAAATGATACGTTTCATTACAGAAGTGACACTGGACTTCCGCTTGACCGTCTTCTTGTATCATCTCTTCAATTTCCTTTTTCCCTAAGCCAACAATGGCATCGGCAAAACGTTCTTTCGAACATTGGCAAGTAAATGAAACTGGCATTTGTTCGAGCACTTTTACATTTCCTTTTCCTAACAATTCTTCAAGTAATTGTTCCGGTGTTAACCCTTGTTCAATGAGCTTGGACACCGGTGGAATCGATTGCAGTCGTTGTTCAATTTCGGTAATCACGTCATCAGACGTACCTGGCATTAACTGAATAATAAATCCACCCGCCGCTAAAATCGTATTATCCGGGTTGACTAATACACCTACACCAACGGATGACGGAACTTGTTCTGAAGAAGCAAAGTAATACGTAAAATCTTCTCCTAATTCTCCAGAAACAAGTGGGACTTGGCCAGTAAAATATTCTTTCATGCCAAGGTCTTTTACAACGGTTAAAGTTCCTTCTGTCCCAACGGCGCGACGAACATCTAATTTTCCATGCTCGTTTAAATCAAAATGCGTTTGCGGATTCGTGACATATCCACGAACTTCCCCTTTCGCATTGCTGTCTACTAAAATGACACCGATAGGGCCACGTCCTTCAATTTTAATTGTTAATTTACTATCCCCTTTCAACATCGCTCCCATCATTACTCCCGCTGTCATTGCTCGACCCAATGCAGCAGAAGCTGTTGGCCATGTTTGATGTCTCCGTTGAGCTTCACCAACTGTTTTTGTTGTTCGTACCGCATACGCTCGAACTTGGCCATCGTATGCAAGTGCTTTAATTAAATAATCGTTCATCAGTTTCACCCTTTTTGTTTATTTCCTATTTCGTTTATAAATGAGTCGTAACCCTTTTAATGTTAAAAACGGATCAACAATATCGATAATATCTGATTCTTTCGCAATTAACGGGGCTAAGCCACCGGTTGCAATAACGACAGGCTCTTTTGAACTCTGCTCTTTCATTCGTTTAACAATTCCTTCAACTTGACCTACATAACCATATAAAATCCCTGCCTGCATTGCAGCTACCGTATTTTTCCCTACAATATGATCCGGACGGGCAATTTCAATCCGCGGTAATTTCGCCGCTTTAGAATATAATGCTTCTGTGGAAATATTAATCCCAGGAGCTATAGCCCCTCCCATATACTGTTTCTCTTCATTAATGTAACAGTAGGTTGTCGCCGTCCCAAAATCGACAATAATCAAAGGGCTTCCATATTCATGGATGGCTGCTACCGCATTGACGATTCGGTCTGCACCTACTTCTCGAGGGTTATCATATTTAATATTTAATCCGGTCTTAATACCCGGTCCAACAATGAGTGGGTCAATTCCAAAATATTTTTCACACATTCGTTCTAACGCAAACATGATCGGTGGTACAACGGATGAAATAATAATTCCATCAATATGTTGAAAGGTTAAACCGACATGGTCAAATAGCGATTTTAACAACATCCCGTACTCGTCTTCTGTTTTATGACGATTCGTCTCTACTCGCCAATGATATTTAAGTTCATCACCATCATATACCCCTAACACAATATTGGTATTCCCGACGTCTACAACCAAAATCAACTCTCTCACCACTTTATCCTTAGTTATTTCACACTGCCATCATCATACCATAAATTACATCGTTGAAGGGAATACAATGTTTTTTCCGTTCACACAAAAAGAGACACCGTTTGTACATACGGTGCCCCTCTTTACGTTTATTATCCTTTCTGACCATCCTCTGGATGTGTAGGCTCATTAGATTCTTTATGATCGATCGTTTCCTCTTCTTCTGAAGGTTGTTGATCATTTTCAATCTTTTTTTGAATGTTTACCCTTACGTTTTCTTTAGTTTCATCCGAATAAGAGTACTTCTCTCGTTTCGGCAGCGTTCCTTTCTCGTAAAGGTGTTTAATTTGTTCAGCATCTAACGTTTCTACTTCTAATAAAGTGTTTGCTAGAAGATCTAGTTTATCGCGGTTTTCTTGTAAAATTTTCTTCGCGCGTTCATAACATTCTTTAATGATTCTTTGAATCTCTAGGTCAATTTCATAGGCAATCGCATCCGAATAGTTTTGTTCGGAATGCAAATCACGACCAAGGAATACTTGTCCTTGAGATTGTCCGAATTGTAATGGTCCTAATTTTTCACTCATTCCAAATTCCGTTACCATACGACGAGCGATATTAGTTGCACGTTGGAAGTCGTTATGCGCGCCTGTAGATACTTCACCAAACACAATTTCTTCAGCAACACGACCACCTAATAGCCCTGTAATTTTATCTAAAAGCTCCGGTTTTGTCATAAAGTAACGATCTTCTTTCGGTAACATAACCGCATATCCACCCGCTTGACCACGAGGAACAATCGTTACCTTATGGACCATTTCCGCTTCATCTAATACAAGACCGATAATCGTATGTCCTGCTTCGTGAAAGGCGACAATCTTCCGTTCTTTTTCAGAGATAACGCGACTTTTCTTCGCCGGACCTGCGATGACACGATCCGTTGCTTCATCGATATCAGACATATCGATTTTCTTTTTATTTTGCCGAGCAGCAACTAACGCCGCCTCATTTAGTAAGTTTTCAAGATCGGCACCAGAAAAACCAGGAGTTCTCATCGCAATAGCTTTTAAATCAACCGATTCATCTAACGGTTTATTTCGAGCATGTACTCTAAGCACCGCTTCACGTCCTGTTACGTCAGGGCGATCAACCGTAATTTGACGGTCAAAGCGGCCAGGACGTAATAACGCTGGGTCAAGAATATCTGGACGGTTCGTTGCAGCGATAATAATAATCCCTTCGTTAGCACTAAATCCATCCATTTCAACTAGTAATTGGTTTAACGTTTGTTCACGTTCATCATGGCCACCACCAAGACCGGCACCACGTTGACGCCCTACCGCATCGATTTCGTCAATGAAGATGATACATGGAGCGTTTTTCTTTGCCTGTTCAAACAAATCACGAACACGCGAAGCACCGACACCAACAAACATTTCAACGAAATCGGATCCACTAATGGAGAAGAACGGAACGCCAGCTTCACCCGCAACAGCACGTGCAAGCAATGTTTTACCGGTTCCGGGAGGTCCGACAAGGAGGACACCTTTTGGAATACGAGCACCTAGCTCAGCGAATTTTCGAGGGTCCTTCAAGAACTCTACAACTTCTTCCAGCTCTTGTTTTTCTTCGTCCGCTCCTGCGACATCTTTAAAGCGTACGCGTTTTTTGTCTTCATTATAAAGTTTCGCCTTACTCTTACCAAAGTTCATAACACGGCTACCGCCGCCTTGAGCTTGGTTTAAAAGGAAGAAGAATAGAATAAAGAGAATGACAAATGGAATGATGGTCGTAAAGAAGGAGACCCATCCACTTGTTTGTTCCGCTTCTAATACTTCCACCTCAACATTCGCTTGTTGGGCAACTTCATCAATACGATCAAGCGCTCTATCACTGTTAAAAACATATGTTAAAAAATATTTATTGTCGTTTGAACTTTTCAATTCGCCTCTAATTTCATAAACGCCGTTTGACGGCTGCATCGAAAAGGACTTTACGTTATTTTTCTCAAGCTGTTCAACAAACTGATTATATGTGAGTTTTTGTGTTGCTTCATTGCTATTATTGAAGTAGCCAACTACTCCGATAATAACCAGGAATATAAGTAAATAAAATATTGTATTACGGAAGATCCGATTCATCCCTTACCTCCTCCCACATTACACACAGACTATACTAAATAGTATCATAGAAAATCATGGGATTACAACAAATTACACTTCTTACAATACAATGTCTCATCCATCCGTAAGAAAGCGCTCGTCCATGATTATTTTTTATATACTTCCGGCTTTAACACACCAATATATGGTAAATTACGATAACGTTCTGCATAATCTAAACCGTAGCCCACCACAAATTCATCTGGAACAATAAAACCAACATAATCTGCTTCAATGTTCGCTTTTCGACCAGATGGCTTATCTAAAAGAGTAACAATTTTAATGGATTTGGCTTTACGATAACGGAATAGTTCAACTAGATAGCTAAGTGTTAACCCACTATCGATAATATCCTCAATAATTAAAATGTCTCGGCCTTCTACAGATGTATCTAAGTCTTTTATAATCTTCACTTCTCCAGAAGAAACGGTAGAATTACCGTAACTAGACACGTCCATAAAGTCCATTTCTAAGTACGTATCCATACGCTTTAATAAATCGGCCATAAATGGCATAGCCCCTTTGAGAACACCAATCGCAAGTGGAAACTTATCACGGTACTCTTCTGTCAATTGTGCTGCTAATTCTTTAATCTTCTCCTGAATTTCTTCCTCTGTAATTAAAATCTTTTGAATATCTTGTTTCATGTCCATGTATGCCCCCTAGAAGATGATTACTTTTTATAGTGTAAAATATAATATGAGTTTGATTCAAAATTCATGGCTTCAAACTTAGAGCGTTTGATTCCAGGTATCCATAATATCTTCCCGGTTTGATCCGTTACAATCGGCCACTGATCCCGCTCGTATCGTGGAATTTTTTCATCGATAAAAATGTCTTTCACCTTTTTGGTTCCACCCGTTCCTTTTAAAACGATTTTATCCCCATTTTGTCTTGAACGTATGATAAGAGGTAAGGATACATCGTCTGGATGAAGATACATAACATTAGCATTCTTTTCTGGTAATGGATTCGTTTTTTTGTTTAAAGAAAATTCCATTCCATTAGCTAATCGCACCGATTCACCTACATTCAATTCCAACTGAAACGGTTGCGTGGCAAACGGCTCATATTGAAAAATGCATTGTTGATACGAGCGTAAAATTTTTAAGCCTTGGGGAAAATCAAGCTTCCCGGATGGATGAGGACTTTGTAACAGTTGCATGAATGAGTCGATATGTATGGAAGATAAGGAAGAAGGCGTTTCCTTATAAAGATAGTTTAATATTAGATGAATCCCCCTTCTTTGTAAAGACGGCGGGAGTTGAAGAAATGGAGAAATAGACAGGATCACTTTTCCCTTATCTTTTTTCCATATCTTATTCATTTTTTCAATCGTCAATTCCTGTAAAAGCTCCTCATCTTCCCTCAATTCTTCACTAAACCGTTGAAAATGCTCATGAACTCGCTCGTTCTCCTGTTTTAAAAATGGGAGAAGGTGATGGCGAAATCGATTTCGCGTATACGAATCTTTGTCATTACTCGGATCTCGACGTGGGTTTAGTTTATAAAACGAGCAATACTCTTCGATTTCAGTTTTCGATAAACATAATAATGGACGAATGATTTCCCCATGGTAAAACGGTCGTTTCACTGGTATACCTGCTCGACCACGGGAAGAACTTCCCCTTGTCAGACGCATTAAAATCGTTTCGACTTGGTCGTCCCCATGATGTCCGAGAACTAATTTGTTGTAATTCCCCGTTTCCATAATCTCTTGGAAAAACTTGTAGCGGTATAATCGGGCCGTCTCTTGTAACGACATTCGTTCAACATTCATTTTTTCTTGAATGTTAATTCGTCGAGAAAAGAAACGAATGTCCCGTTCTTTACAAAATTGTTGCACAAACTGAAGCTCCCTGTATGATTCATCTCCACGTAACATGTGATCAACATGAGCTACCGCTACTTGAACACTGTACTTTTTACGATGCATCCATATGTAATGAAGAAGGGATAATGAATCCGGTCCACCCGATACAGCAACTAAGAGGTGATCGCCAGACTGAATCAATTGATGTCGCTTAATAAAGAAAGATACTTTTTGCTCATAGTGTAACATATTCTCGCTTGACCAACTCACTTAATCTTTATTTTTTTACATTATAGTACCATGATTCTGTCCAATTCACCAAAGGTCACTTCATCATTTATAAGAGCTGTTGAAAAATGTAAAGGGCGTACAATACACTAACTAACGTCAATACGAGAAAAGATTCCAACCATCCACCCTGATTGGTCTTTTTTACTCGTACAGATTGGATTGATACGGAAGCCGGCTGTTTTCTAGAAGCTGCTCGTCTTGCTGTCCCCTTCGGTTGTTGGTTAGATACAACAAGAGATAGTATATCCCGACGCATATCTTCTGCTGAACGATATTGACCATGAAGGGCTTTGAAGATGATGAAGCGATATGGTTGCAAAGTCGGGCTTTGTTTTATGACATGTAGCAATTGGTTTTTTCCATCCCCTTGTTTTTGAAACCGTCGCGGGTAAGCGATATTTATTATGACCATGGCTACACTAAACAAATCATAGGATGGCTCTGCTTTACGAGTTCCATACCCCCAATAACCTCTATCAAAAAATTCCGTAAATTCTTTCACGGCTCTACCGATAGGTGTCGTTCCCCCCACATCGATACAACGAATGCGATTAGAAGGCTGCGTAACGATTAAGTTCTCTGGCTTAATATCGCCAAATACCCATCCTTCTTTATGTAAACGTTCTAAATCTCTTAACAATTGACTGAGAAGTACAGGAATCCACGCTGTTCCTTTTTTCTGAATAAACGTTAATAAATCCTCACCTTGAATATATTCCATTACATAAAATGGAATCACCCCTGTTATTCTTTGCCAATCATCGACATCTAATAAAGAAGGTCCGAGGGCTGACCCCTGGACCTTGGAAAAAGCTTTTAACACGTTAACTTCTGATGTCACCGTCATGTGATCATTACTCATCTTTAAAGCGACATAACCGAAAGAACTTTGAGCTAAATAAACTGTCCCATTGGCTCCAAACCCTAGCTCTTTTACAATCGTATATTTGTTATGGTGCCACTTACCAGAGACCACCGTCCCCCGTGAAAACTTAAATGGATTCTTCGAAATATTGTTCATCATCGTTCGTCAATAGTCCCCTTAACGAGCGTTTTTTCTTGAAATGGGAAAGTGCTTCTTTAATAGCAGGACCAGTAGGTGTGATTCCACCTGTCGTTAATTTTGGAAAGATACTTGTCAATGCTTCGAGCTTTGGCGTCCAATCTAGCAATTTTTCGACATCTTTTTTCCCAGGAAATACAAACACGGCGTACCGATTATCTCCCGTTCGGGCATTTAAGCTTAACGAAAGGTCTAATAAGGCCTCTTTCACCGTTGGGAGCTTATGTTTCATACTGGCGCTTGTATCGACAAGAATCAACACTTCTAAATCGACAGTTTCCCCTAATTCATCCACGATTTCCATCACTTCTCCTCTCTTTTCTGGAGGAAGCTCTTCCATCGTCACGTTGTTACCTAAAATTTGTTTTAATTCCCTATTCACCACTCCTTGCAATGTTTGGGTCATAGCTTTTCGAGTCACCATTTGGACCGTTTGTGACAGCTGTTGCGCATAAACAACTTGGCTTACACCGCCTCCTGAAAGGGCAATCCCTTCAATTTCTTGCATACCTTGGTCATCAATTACATCTTGTTCCATGACTCCAATGACGTTGACCGTAATTCCTTGTTCTTTTGCCAAGGCGGCCATCGCAATGGGATCTTCGCCATAGTTAGAACATCCATCGGTGATTAATAAAATTTGCCGTAATGTGCCTGTCTTCAACAGACTCCCCTCCTAGTATGTAGTTGTTACCATCATCGCCGATTGAGAGGGGATTTATACTTCTCCTACTATGAAATTCTCTTTTTCTTACTAAACGCGGTCAATGGAATAGTAGCCCATTTCGGTATATTATGCTTTACTTGAGCCACTACAATGGTCATATCATCATCAATATCTCCTTCTTTCGTTCGAATAACTTCTTCCATAATTAAGTCGGCTATTTCCTGCGGATTATTTGTCTCTAGTTCTCGTATTTTTCTTCTCATCCACAACTCGTAATTTTCAACGTGCTTTGGTCCTTCAAAAATGCCATCACTCATCATAATAAGTAAATCCCCTGACTTTAATTGTTCAGAAACGGTATCAACCTCCATATCTTGTAAGATTCCCATCGGTAAATTTCCTGCCTCTACTTTCATCACTTTATCCCCTCGTTTAATAAAGCTTGGGGTAGAACCAACTTTTAAAAAGTTGACTTTTGCATCTTGTAAATCAATCATCGCTAAATCAAGAGTAGAAAACACTTCATCTGTTGTACGTAGAGACAAAATGGAGTTAACCGATTTGATGGCTAATTTTTCATCAATTCCCGATTTGAGAATGTATTGTAATAACCGAAGCGTTTCATTGCTTTCATGGTGTGCACGCTCGCCATTCCCCATTCCATCACTTATGGCAATAGCGAATTTACCTACATCTAACTCAATCATCGAATAACTATCTCCCGAAACAAGCCCTCCTCCTTTGGCTGCATGAGCCACTCCTGTTTCTACAACAAACTTTTTCGCGGAACGGAATGTGACATGACAGAACCCATTGGGAAATGAAGCGCACTCTTCTTTATGCACGATAATCGTTTCCCCTAGAATATCTGACAACATAGGGGCAATGAGTTTTTCTCCTTCACCGTGTCCCTGACAATAGGGAATCATCATATCAATATCAACATTGCCTTGCTCTAAACTATAAATATCCACTTGCTCTACTTGAACACCAAAATCTTCTAACGCTTCAAAAATCATTTCCTCTTGTCGTTGCATATTTTCGCGTTCTTTTTGTATTTCTTTCGCAAAATCTTCCATGACGATTGACACGCCTAACAGTTGTTCTGCAACTAATTTTCGACTTTCTTGCACTTGTTTTTTCAATTTTTGGTTCGCCTTAAAGTACGTTATCTCTTGTTCAATGGCTTTGATGACCTTTTTGGACCTAGTGCAATGCTTGTCCAATTCACGCTGGGTACGGTGAGATAAAGTCCCTTTACCTTCATCAATTTCGTACATAATCTCCCGCATTAAATCATACGTTGTATTAAAGTTCTTCACCCAACATTGCTCTTTACGAAAACACGTTTGACATGTTTTTTCCGTTACGTTGCTTAAAAAGAAATCAAATTCCCTTTCTTCTTGCTCTTCCCTTTGATCATGATCGTATTGCGAAAAGCTTTTTGATAGTGCTTGAAACACGTTAGAAAATTGGGATACACGTTGTGCCGTGACATCTCGAATTTTCCTCATGTACTGTTGCTGTTCCAACGCATACTCTTGCGTACCTGGGATATACTTCGCTACCGTTTCCATAAAAAGTTTCGGAGTAAGGAAAAACAAAACGACGGCTAAGGCAGATTCATAAAGCGTTTGCGTAAGTACTCCATCCATTTCTCCATACATACCGATGAGTAACGTCGCTATAAATAATCCTGAGGCAGCACCTAATTTATTTCCTTCTTTCAGCAGTCCTCCTAACAATCCCGCAAAAGCGAGTAAGCTCATTTGGTAAAAACTTGAAACATTTGCTAAGCTAAATATGAGACCTGTAACCACTCCAACCGTTGAACCAAGCGTAGCACCTGCAATAAAAGCAAATACGAGAACCAAATAACGTGACAAAATATGTTCAATGGATAAATCATAAATACTCCATCCAATCGTTCCGGTTAACACCGATGCTAACATGATAATGACACATACAATTTCTTCCGTTTTAAGTATTTTTTTTCTTTTTGTAGGGGTAAATAGTGGGAGACATTGTAAAAATATTAATGTCAAAATAAAGGATAAACTTGCTTCTACACCCGTCATCATTCCATCATATAATGTAAGCTGCCGACTACTTTCTATATAAGCGAACGATAGTTTCGTTCCTGTCGTGACAAAAAAGACGAGAAAAGGCAAGGAACGAAGATGGTCTTTTCGCCAGCTTTCCGTAATTTTAAAAATAATTAAAAATAAAGTGGTACTAATAAAAACATAGACCATGTTTGTGAATGAAATGGTGAGGGAGCCTGCTAACAGACCGATCAATGCAAAAGGAGACTTGTCTCTTCTTAACATATACATAGATGCAAAAAACGGAAGAACAAAAGGTGTTAAGTGTGATAATATGAGGGCCCGTCCAAGTAAAAAACCAATCAATATAAATACTAAGCCTCTTTGAATCAATACGTTCCCTAGTTTTAGCCAAAACCATTTTCCCCATTCGGCGAGTTGCACCTTCGTTTGAGCCACGTTGACCTCATTTAACGGCTCGACCAAACTCCGTTCCATTTTTGCCATTTTTTAACACTCCCCTAATCGAATATTGTTATGCTTTATTTTAAAGGGGACTAGCTTCAAAGTTTGTCAAAATGACAGGTGTAAACGAAAGAATTTTTCGACTATTTTCTCTGCTAACACTCCTTTCCTATCGTGTAAAATTTTAAGGAAATAATGAAAAAAGATTGATAGAATGCCTGTTTTGGTAAATTGTTTCCAATTATTTTTTAATAAATTTCTTTTAAAAAACCGTTGACATTATTCGAGGTTCTTTGTATTATTTTCATTGTGCTTTGCAAAATAGTTTGGCGGCGTAGCTCAGCTGGCTAGAGCGTACGGTTCATACCCGTGAGGTCGGGGGTTCGATCCCCTCCGCCGCCACCAAATTATGGCCCGTTGGTCAAGTGGTTAAGACACCGCCCTTTCACGGCGGTAACACGGGTTCGAATCCCGTACGGGTCATCGGCAAAAAAGACTAAGGAACGAAAGTCCTAGCGGCTTTCCGACCTTAGTCTTTTTGTTTTTTCGAAAAAATATTAGTCATTAAAAAAAGCAGGCAATGCCTGCTTGGTGTGACGCCAAACTACACGTTCCAACCTGCTATGTTTACATAGACAGCAAGTTAACCTCGTCTAGCACCTCGACCACCACGTCTAGATTCCGTATGACGCTTCAATGAAGAAAGTCTGTCTTCACTTTCTTTTAAAAATTTAGCCATTTTTTGTTCAAAGCTCTCTTTTGAACGATCATGAGCTCTTCCATGGCGTGGACGATGGGATTGTTCCTTTGCTTTACGAATAGATAACCCAATTTTCCCATCTTTCTCAACGTTAATTACTTTTACTTCGACTTGATCCCCAACTTTTAAGTGATCGTTAATGTCCTTTACGTAATTATCAGCTACCTCACTAATGTGAACTAGCCCCGTTGAGCCTTCCGGTAACTCGACAAACGCCCCGAAATGTGTGATGCCGGTTACTTTTCCTTGTAACTTGCTGCCTACTTCAATTGACATAAAAAGAATGTTCCTCCTTAAAATTTAAAAAATAAAACTTTTTATATATTATAGCTAAGCAGAAAAAAGCGTGTCAATAAGACGAATCTTCTTCTTTTTCCTTATCATCTTTTTCTGGCAAGTTAAAAATAATTTCACCTTGATCTGATAAGAAGTATTCTCGACGAGCTAATTTCGCTATGTATTCGTCATCGTTTAACTTCACAATTTCCTCTTTTAATAATTCTTCCTCTTTTTCCAAAGCAGCTAACTTTTTCTCAAGCTGTTCTTTTTGAGCTAATTTTTCTTCAAGTAAAGTATGGCGGGAAAGGAGAGAAGAAATAAGAGCATAGGAGACAACAATGACGAACATAAAAAATACTGTTAGTCGACGCACTAAACGCTTCTTTTGCTTGTTCACATATTGTTGACGTATCTTATGCTGTTCCATATACGAATTTTGCAAAGTAGCGACTTTCCGTTGCCGTAATGCTCCCACAATTCTCTCCTCCTTATTGTTTCTTGTTCAAAAACCACTGTTTCATTGAAGTCCATCGTTTATACATATAATTCGTAAAATAGTAGAAATATCCTGCAAAGCTATTATATAACTTCTCGACGTTATTTGTAAGACGTTTCGGCAAAAGTCTCCAGAAATGAACAGAAAGCTTCACGAAAGGAAATATTCCAATTCTTAGGACCCACCATAATACGGTTCCTGTCGTTTTTACAAGAGACCAAAGTAACTGAATCACAAATAAACTAAAAGCAATTAAAAGATGAATAATCCATATTACTGGACGAATTAGGAAAATATTCACTGCTTTAACCATTCCTCGATAAATTGAAATGACCATTGAAATAATCATTTCTAGTAATTTTACATAGAAATTACGAAGTAGTGCTTGATAGGCAGCAAACCCACATAACAGCGCAAGAAAAATGTAAAAACGTACTTCTCCGTAATTGACTTGGAAAAGGATAAGAAATAATAATAACCCTTGCACGAGCCAAAACAATACGTCGTTCACAAACACGATCCATCGTTTTCGATGAGCGCGATTTAAAAAACGTTGATACGTATCAAGCGCGGCACCAAAAAAGCTTCCCATGAGAATCATGGCAAGCATCGTATAAAATTGAACCGTTAAACTCATCGAAACAACTTGCTAAAGAACCCTTTAGCTTTCTCCCCTTGAGGTTCATCTAAATAAACGAGATCATATATTTTCCCCTTAATGGACACAATCCCTTTATCTACATCTAAATTTTTCATCTGCAAATTTTGCCCTCTAATCGCTAAAAATCCCATGACTGTTTCTAATAAAAATTCCTCATTATCAAAGCTTTCTACTTGTTTGACACCCGTTATATCTAACAGCTTTCTCCCACGCATAATAACGTCATGCTCATTGACTGCTTGTTTTTGCACGGAGTTTGGATCATAATACTGATTCATTCCTATCCCTCACTTTTACATAGTACAGGCTTTGTATTCATCCTATGAGGGACAAAGAAAAAATAGAACAGAGGAACAAGCTATCGATTAGGTTGATGGATTACTTTTAGCGCTAAGTGTTCTTGTTCGTTTTTAACATAAATATCGTATTGTGTTGTATCTTTTACGGGAAAGGGGTGTTTTTTGCGAGCATCAAATGGTGTTTTCGATTTATAGGAAATACCTGCTGCTTTTAACTTCCCTACGACATGAAAATACTGCTCGTACCCAAATACAGTATAAACTTTTTTCCATTTTCGAGATTTCGGCCAAACTGTTACAACAATTACGATAAATGCGAAAGCAATGAGAAGATAGGTCAACATCGCACCCTTTCTCCTTTTTCGTTTTTTATATCATATTTAACGTAGCATCTTAATAGAAGTTTCGTTCATCGTATCCTTTTTATAAAAATAAGGCTATGTGTTTTATGCCATTGTTGATTTTTACCAAGTTATTCACACGGCGGCGACTCCAGCGGGAACAAGAAGCCGCAAGACCCATACTTGAGCGTAGCGAGGGAAGCGGCTTGCACCTTGCCCGCGGAAAGCGTCCTCCACAAGCGTAATGTAAAAATATCAACAGTATCGTTTAACAGACATTCATGCTAATTGCCATTGGTACATCGATAAATAAAATAACAACAAAAGTTATCCACAGTTATTTTAGGGTAGAGCCAAAAATAAAAAAAGCCCCCGATTCCGGGAGCAAAATTATTCGGTCATCGGCTCTTCCAACCGCTCTTCCTTCACAAGCGTATACATAGATGACGCATCTTCTTTTTTTGTGGATTCCAGTAGCTGTTCTACACGAACGGTAATTTGTTTTTGACCAAACTGAATGGTTAGCTCATCGCCAACTTTTACGTTTGAGCTAGCTTTTGCTGTCTGTCCATTGATTGAAATTCGCCCTTGTTCGGCTACTTCTTTCGCCAATGTTCTCCGTTTAATCAATCGCGAAACTTTTAAAAACTTATCTAAACGCATGCTTTCCATTGTTCCTACACTCTCCCTTTTATTAATAACCTTTCAATTTGGCTTCATTCCAAAATTGATCTAATTCCTCTAATGAAAATTGATCAAACGACCTTCCCGATGCTTTCACTTGTTGTTCAACATACTCAAAGCGACGTTGAAATTTTTGAACAGTTGCTTGGAGGGCATCTTCAGGATGAATTCGATAAAAGCGGGCTACATTGACAAGGGCAAACAATACATCACCAAATTCCTTGGCTGCTTCTTGTTCATTTCGTTGCTGTATCGCCCCTTTCCATTCGTCGAGTTCTTCCTGTACTTTCTCCCAAGCCCCGTCAACATCCTCCCAATCAAAGCCGACTTTTGCCGCCTTTTTTTGCATTTCATATGCTTTAAACAATGCCGGAAGTCCTTTCGGTATACTACTTAAAATAGATTCTTCTTTTTTCGTTCCTTTTTCCTTTGCTTTAATCGCATTCCAATTGTTCACAACCTCATCAGCATCTTCCACTTTCACGGTACTAAATACATGAGGATGACGCCGTACCATTTTCTCACCAATACTTTCGATGACATCTTCAATGGAAAATAAACCATCATCTTCACCAATTTGTGCATGCAACAATACTTGAAGTAATACATCTCCTAATTCTTCAATCATATGATTGACATCATCTGCGTCAATGGCGTCAAGGAGTTCGTATGCTTCTTCAATTAAATATTTTTTTAGCGATTGATGGGTCTGCTCTTTATCCCACGGACAACCGTTTGGTCCCCGTAATTCGGCTACAATTTCTCTAAACGTATAGAAATCTTTATAGCGACCTTTTTTTTCTTTGACAGGAGGGACATAGACGCTCGTTAAGTTATTTAAAGACACTTGTCGATCGAGTTCGTATAACGGTATATTTTGAACCTTTTCTTGTGCGGTTCCCGCCGCAGTAACAATGTAAACTTCATAATCATCCGGATATTTCTCCATTAATGTTAATTTGACTTCGGAAGCAACAAATGAATCGTACACCTGTCCTATAATGACATGTTGATTCATTTTTACGTCATCCCGCTTAAGGGAAGTACCATCCAACAGTTGAAACCCTTCGATCGGATCTAGTTTCACCGCAGAACAAAGGGCATCGATAAAGCTTTGACCACCGCCGATTTGGACGGAGATATTTTTTTCTCTCCCTTTCTGTAATAATAGTTGCACCGTTCGTTCAGCGACGATTGGATGTCCAGGAACCGCGTACACAATGTCCTTTGTTTCAGCTTCTTCTAGTAAAATACGAGAGATTTCTTCGTAAACTTCATCAAACGTTTCATATTTTTCGTATACATCGTCAAAAGATATAAATCGAATTCCTTCTTCTTCAAGAGAAGCAACGACCGGATGCTCTTTCGTTCGTAAATATAGATGCTCTGCTTCCCTTAATGTTCGATATACACCAAGGGTTAATTGATCTACATCTCCAGCACCTAAGCCGACTATGGTAATTGTCATCGTTTATGCCCCCAACTTATTATTTTTGTTTCTCACTTTTCTAAAAACTTTAAGCTTATCTCCAAATGGTATTTGTTTCAATTCATCTAAATCAAATCCTCCTATGTGAATAAAGACCGCTAGAAAGGTCATTCCCCCAAGAATGGAGCCACTAATGGATAATAAAGTAGATGTAAACCTTGAAGTCGTAAAACTATCGAAGAAACCTACTATTAATTGTAATACAAATAATACCAATACCATACTCCCGATACTAATGAAAAGATGACCAAAAAATGTTTTCGTCAAGTGAAAGCCTTGTAACTCCTTGTGCACTTTCCAAATTAAGAACATTGATATAATGACCAACGATCCAACTGTACTTAAAGAAGCCCCCATCGTATAGAGCGAAGGAATAAGGGCGATGTTCGCTAAAAATTTTCCTATGACTCCGACACATACGGCGAACATAGGGAAATACATATATCCTAGTCCTTGTAGTACCGCTGATAAAGTCAGTACAATCGAGTAAAATAAGACGGATAAACAAAAAACTGCCAGCACGTCAGATCCTTGACGATCGGTAAATAACATCTCATTGATTGGCTGGATCAAGCATGCTAAACCGACAGATGCCCCTAATCCGAACACGATACTCACTTTAAGTGCTAACGTACCTACGGATTGTACTCGTTGAGTAGAGCCTCGTAGGTTTTCTTTCGTAAGAATTGGTACTAAAGCTAAAGACATGGAAGTAGCGACAACTGTTCCTACTTGGACGAGCGGTTGCCCACGATCGTAAATACCTTTTAGCACTTTTCCGTCCCATTCGCTCCATCCGGATTCAACCAGCATCTTATATAGACTCATCGCATCCACCAGTTGGAATAAGATGAGTGTCATACTGCTGACGCAAATGGCGATTCCTTGAATAAGTACTTGTATTCCGACGTCACAGTTGAGTTTTAAAGAAGAAAAAATCCACCGTGTTTTTTCTTTTCGTGCCATAAGAAACCCAATGAGGACAAAAATACAGGCGACACTTCCAAGAACGGAGCCTAATATAGCTCCACCGCCTACTAGGTAAAGGGAATACCCTTTTTGAACAAAAAGAAAAGATAAAATAAGAATGAGCGCCACTCGGATAAATTGTTCCGTCACTTGTGATATAGCGGTAGGAACCATAAAACCGACACTTTGATAATATCCCCGAATAACTGAAATAATCGGAAAAAATAAAAATGAAACAGCGGCGACTTGAAGTAATAAGAATAAATTTGGATCACCCATTATGGAGGCAATCAGTGGTCCCCCAAAATAAGTTACACTAAAGAGAACAACTCCGAACAAAGACATAGAAAAAAAAGCAGATGTTAAAATTTCTTTCCTTTTTTTGAAATCCTCTTTCGGTTGTTCCGTTAAGATTTTTGAAATAATAACAGGAAAACCGTACATCGAAAGAGTTAAAACAATCCCATATATTGGGTACACCTGTTGATAAATATAAAAACCGATATCACCAACGATATTTTGAAAAGGAACACGATAAACGGCACTTAACACTTTGGTAACAAACGCCGCTAACGTTAATAAAAAAACACCTTGTAAAAAAGTACGTTGTGAACGACCCACGCTTCACTCTGCCTTTCCTAAGTTCTTTTAATCGAAAAGTATTATAGCATAATCTTTTTTTGAACCGTGTTAGGAAATTACGGATGGACTTGTAATCAACGAACGGATGATCACCATAAGAAAAAGGACAGTGGGATACTGTCCTTATACATATTTACCTATCGAAGATTTTACTGTTCCATCTGTCTTGCTAAAAAGCCTGCTGCTGTTTCTACCGCTTTTTGTTCCACTTCTTTTAAGGTTTGGTCTTTCGAATAAATAACAACGGCACCGATTGGGTCTCCGTTAGCAATAATCGGAGCAATTGTATAGGAAGCTAACGTCTCTTCAAATCCTTCTATTAATGATACTGATCCTTGTTGAGTCACCAGAATAGAATTACGTTCTTCCATCACTTTTTCAATTGTTTCGCCTACGCTTTTATTTAAAAATTCTTTCTTAGAAACGCCAGCTACAGCAATAACGGCATCTCGATCACAGATAAGAACAGGACTTCCTAAGCTATCAAATAAGGCTTCTGCATACTCCTTAGCAAAATCCCCTAATTCACTAATTGGTGAATATTTCTTTAAAATGACCTCACCATCACGATCAACGAATATTTCCAACGGATCTCCTTCCCGAATACGAAGTGTTCTACGAATTTCCTTTGGAATGACAACACGACCCAAATCATCAATACGACGAACAATACCAGTTGCTTTCATCTTTGTTGCCTCACTTTCATCAGATGATTTTTTGGTTGTTGATCCATTTAACTGAATGAATCTATTACCAATGTTGACATTAGTATCTTTCATCTGGAAAGTTCTATACACAAATTGTTCATTTCACTGTCAATCTATTTTGTTGGTAAATAATGGTATTATTAAAAACAGCAACTCCAATCTCCGTTCACAACTAGTATGGTTCTCGTTAGTGAACATTTTCGGTTACTTTTTTCGATTGGGCGATCGTTTTGACACATTCAATTAATATATCGAGCCACTCCGCTGTTTGCATTCCTTTTGTGGATAATGTTAGTTTTAATTTATTTCCATCCATCCCGATACCAAAACGCTTTCCATATTGATTGATGGCAGTAAACACTTTGGCTCCGTCAATTTGTTGGGTTCCATCTTCCGATAGAAGTAAAGTAACGATGTCTTTTTGTTGTTTCACCGATTCGACTTTTGCCTCGTATGCATACACTTTTATTTCGGCGACTTTACATAAATAATGAACCTCTTGTGGATAATCACCGAAGCGATCGATTAATTCACCCTGAAGTTCGTGCAATTCCTCTATGGTGTCAATTCCTCTAAAGCGTTTATACATCTCAATTTTTTGATGACCATCCGGAATATAAGCATCTGGGATATAGGCATCGATCGTGACATCAATTTCCGTTTTAAACGGTTCTTCCGCTTGAGCCGTCCCTTTTCTCTCTTCAATCGCTTCTTTTAACATTTGAGAATATAAATCGAAACCAACGGAATCAATAAATCCGTGTTGTTGAGCTCCTAAAATGTTTCCTGCCCCACGAATGGACAAATCGCGCATGGCAATTTTAAAGCCCGAACCAAGCTCTGTAAATTCTTTAATTGCTTGAAGTCGTTTTTCAGCAACTTCGGACAACACTTTATCTTTGCGGTACGTAAAATACGCATAAGCTACCCGGTTCGAACGACCTACACGTCCTCTAAGCTGATACAATTGCGATAATCCCATCCGATCAGCATCATAAACAATAAGCGTATTTACGTTCGGAATATCCACGCCTGTTTCGATAATAGTCGTCGTAACTAATACATCGTATTCGCCACTTAAAAAGCTTAAGATGACAGATTCTAATTCCGTTTCAGACATTTGACCATGCGCAAACGTCACTCGAGCATCTGGAACTAGCATAGAAATTTCTTCCGCTTTTCGCTCAATATCCTCGACACGATTGTATAAAAAGTATACTTGTCCTTCTCTTGCTAATTCGCGCTCAATGGCCTCTTTGACTAATGCCCCATTATATTCCATGACGTACGTTTGGACCGGGAAGCGGTTTTCCGGTGGCGTTTCTATGACAGATAAATCGCGCACACCAAGCAAAGACATATGTAATGTCCGAGGAATTGGGGTAGCGGTTAAAGTTAGCACATCGATATTCGTTTTTAACTGTTTAATTTTTTCTTTATGTGTTACACCAAAGCGCTGTTCTTCGTCAATAATGAGTAAACCTAAGTCGTGAAATTGCACGTCTTTCGACAACAAACGGTGTGTGCCCACAATAATATCGACGGCACCGCTTTTTAATTTTTTCAATGTTTCTGTTTGTTGCTTTTTCGTCCGGAAGCGACTCAATAAATCAACGGTAACAGGGAAGTCTTGGAAACGCTCTTTCATCGTTTCATAATGTTGTTGCGCTAAAATCGTTGTTGGAACAAGAAAAGCGACTTGTTTTCCATCCATCACGGCTTTAAACGCGGCACGAATTGCTACTTCTGTTTTTCCATACCCGACATCACCGCATAATAAACGGTCCATTGGTCGTTCGCTTTCCATATCTCTCTTAATTTCTTGAATGGAACGTAATTGATCTTCCGTTTCTTGATATGGAAAAGTAGCTTCAAATTCTCGTTGTAAATCGCCGTCTGGAGAGAACGCGTACCCTTTAGTAGACTCTCGTTCGGCGTACAATTTAATTAAATCATCGGCAATGTCTTGGACAGACGATTGAACTTTCTTCTTTACTCGTTTCCATTCATTACCGCCGAGCTTATAAATTTTCGGCTCTTTTTCTTCCGAGCCCACATATTTTTGCACTAAGTCGATTTGGTCCACCGGCACGTATAATTGATCGTTACCTTGATATTTGATGTGAAGATAATCTTTATGAATGCCGTTAATTTCTAAAGTTTCAATTCCTAAATACTTTCCAATACCATGATTAACGTGCACCACATAATCGCCAATATTCAGTTCCGAATAATTTTTTATTCGTTCTGCATTCGACAGCTTTTGTCGACGCGGAGCTTTTTTCGTTTTTTTATTAAAAAGCTCTACTTCGGTCACAACTGCAAGCTTCATCATTGGCAGTTCAAAGCCCGCATGCAAACTCCCTTGAATCATTTGTGGTTTCCCTAGCAGCAATTGTTCTGCCGACGCGTTTTCTACTACATCTAGTCCGTAATCTTCAAATACGCGTTGAAGTTTTCTTACTCGTTCTACATCTGGACCGAGAAATAGTACCGTATATTTTCCTTTTTTCCATCGCTCTAATTCGTTTTTTAACACGTTCATTTGCCCGTGAAAGTTTTGCATCGGGCGACAGGAAATATTCATGATATTTTGCGGATTCGTATTCGGAATATGTCGTAAAAATAATGATAAATAAACTTTTGGTAACGAAGTTTCCGTAACAAGTGTTGGTAGACGATGGGATATCGTCAATCCGTGAACGATTGAACCTTCTTCTAACAAGGCTGTGTACCATTCCGCTTCTTCTTTTTCTAGTGTTTCATATATTTCCAATATACGACTATATTCGTCTAAAAATATAATGCTATTTTGCGGTAAATAATCTATCAAACTATAAGGTTTATCATAAGCAAGAGAAGCATATTTAAAAATTTGTTCCGGCTTCTGTTGCTGTTTTAATTGTTCCAGTTCATACGAAATGTGTTGTGATAATAGCTCTTTCGTTTTCGCTAGTTTTACTTTTCGTAAGCTCTCAGCTAATTTTTCCTCCAACAGACGTACGATGCGATCATAATGGGGAGGTTCTAGCAATAATTCAGTTGCTGGACCAACGATGACTTCATCCAATGATAGCAAGGACCGTTGATCTTCTATAGAAAACGTTCGGATGGACTCGATTTCGGTATCAAATAATTCAATGCGTAATGGATCAGACTCCGTTAACGGATAAATATCGATAATGCCTCCACGAACGCTAAATTCCCCCGGTGCTGTGACCATATTGACGCGTTGATACCCCATATATATAAACGCTTGTAACGTTTGCTCTAAATCAATTTCTTCGCCAACACGGAACTCTTTTTGATACGACAACCATAATTCCTTTGGGGGTAATAGTTTCCGCAAACCAGCTGCAGGTACAATAACGACACCACGCTCGATCCGGCTTAAAAAGTTTAACGTTTCCATTCGTTGCGCTTTTAATTCAGGGCTAGCGATACTTATCTCTGCGGCAATTAATTCGTTTGCTGGATATAAATACACTTCATCTTCGGCAACGAATTGGGTAATGTCATCGTACAACTTTTGAGCTTGTAGTAAATTGTAAGTAATGAGTAAAATCGGTCTTTTTGTCCGTTCATAAATAGAGGAAATGAGCGCTGGCCGGCTAGATCCTGATAATCCAGTAACCAGTTGTTCGCTAAGCCCTTCCTCAATTCCATTTACTATCGATTCAATTTCATCTTGTTGCAAGAGGATGGTCGTGATCCCTTTCAAAAGCTCCTCCCCTTTCTTTATGTTCTCTATCAAACTCAACAGAAAAATGCTTTGGTAGGCCCAAAGCCGACAAATTACTGTATAAAAAAGTCAAACTGATAGTAATCAGGGTTTCGTTCAAGCGCTTCTTGGCAATCTTCACAAATTGTTTTTATATGAATATCACCGTTTGGTTCGTAGGAGACCATGTCAAGTCGTTCTTTTTCGTTCAATTTATGGATACCTATTTGTTCAGCATTGACCGGCATTCGATCAATTGTCCCGACCTTGATTCCGCAATGACGACAAAAGTAATGTATAGCCATATTGCTCCTCCTAAAATACGCTTTTACCGCTAGTATAAACGTATTTTAGAGGTGTTATACATCATATGAATTACCCGTTATAACGATTCATCACTTGAAGAAACGGTTTTTCTATCCATTCTTCACACGCATCTGCACAACGTTGAATCACATCCCCCATCGTTTCCCACTCTTCTTTTGTAAACTTTCCTAATACATAATCCGGAACACTCATCCCATTAGTTGGGCGATCAATCCCGATCCGAATTCGGTTAAAGTTTTGCGTACCGAGGTGGGCAATGGTGGACTTAATGCCATTATGTCCACCGGCGCTTCCTTTTTGCCGCAAACGGATTTTTCCAACCGGCAAATCTAAATCATCATAAATGACTAAAATATGTTCCGGGTCAATATCATAATAATCGACAACAGCCCGGATACTTTCACCCGATAAATTCATATATGTCATCGGTTTTAACAAAATCACCTTTTCACTTGAATAACGGATGATTGTATATAGCCCTTTAAATTTCGATTCCGTTAAAGGGGAAGAAAAACGTTTTGCTAGTTCATCAATGACTTCAAATCCTATGTTATGTCTTGTTCGTTCATATTTTGTTCCTGGATTTCCTAGTCCTACGATTAACTTCATGATCAACACCTCAAATTCTTTCACTATTTTAACTATATCAAAAACCAGAAAAGACGTAACCTAAAAAGGTTACGCCTTACGAACCTATTGAATGGTAGGGACTTCATCCGTTTACGAATCTTGTTCTTTCGCTTCTAACTCATTCGTTTCCCGACCTTCTAAATTCGTTGGAGTTCCTATTTCTTGCTCTTCTCCTGTACTAATTTCTTTTTCTTGCCTAGGAGGGAGAATGGAAGCAATCGTTTCCCCATCATCATGATTAATAGTAAACCCATATTGTTGATTAACATCCCCTACGGTGATGGTCTCCCCTACTTGCAAGTTCTCGACGTTAATATTGATCGAATCTGGTACCTGTCCAGGCTTACCCGTAACCGAAAGCTCGTGAATTGGCTGCTGTAATACCCCTCCATCGTTTACCCCAGCGGCTTCTCCAACTAAATCGACCCGAACGTCCGTTGTTACGTTTGTATCTTGATTCACCACGAGAAAATCGGCATGAATAATTTCGTTTTTCAAAAAGTCATGCTGATAGTCGGAAAGCATCACCGAATATTCGGTACCATCTGCCTTAATAGAAAAAACTCCATTTCGTCCTACATTCTGTATCGTTTTAACTAAATCCCTTTCTTCAAAATAAATGTGTGTATTTTCAACATTGGGTCCATAAATTACAGCTGGGACATAACCTTCTGACCGTAATTGATGTAACGTTGATTGGTGAAAATCGGTTCTTATTTGCGCATCAAGAACGACTTCCATGGTACGTTCACCTTCCTCCATACAATATTAAAGCTGGTTCTATATAAAAAATGCCCTAAAACGGTTCATAATAAACATAAAAAAGTGGATGGAAGGCACAAAAACGGCCTGACATTATTGTCAGACCGTTTGATTCTATTAATCAAATAGCATACTTACGGATTGATCTTCATGTACACGAATAATCGCTTCACCAATAAGTGGAGCTACAGATAGCTGGTGAATTTTTTCAATTTGCTTTTCTTCTGGAAGGGTAATGGTGTTAGTTACTACTAATTCTTTAATTTTAGAGTTTTCAATACGCTCGATCGCTGGACCTGATAAAACCGGATGTGTACAGCATGCATATACTTCTTTCGCACCGTTTTCTACTAATGCATTTGCCGCAAGGGTAATCGTTCCTGCGGTATCAATAATATCATCGATTAAGACCGCTGTTTTACCTTCAATGTTACCAACGATGTTCATCACTTCCGCCACATTTGGTCTTGGTCGACGCTTATCGATAATCGCAATTGGTGCTTTTAAGCGTTCAGCAAGCTTCCGTGCTCTTGTTACGCCACCATGGTCAGGGGAAACAACGACTAATTCATCTTGGTCAAGCTTTTTACTGTTAAAGTAGTCAGCTAAAATCGGTACCCCCATTAGGTGGTCAATTGGAATATCAAAGAAACCTTGAATTTGTGGAGCATGTAAATCAAGTGTGATCACACGGGAAGCTCCTGCCGTTTCTAGCAAGTTGGCAACCAATTTAGCGGTAATCGGTTCACGTGCTCTTGCTTTACGGTCTTGGCGCGCATAGCCGTAATACGGCATGACGATATTGATTGTTTTTGCAGAAGCTCGTTTCAACGCATCAATCATAATCAGTAATTCCATAATATTTTCGTTGACTGGGGAGCTAGTCGATTGAATGACGAATACATCACAGCCGCGAATACTTTCTTCGATATTAATTTGAATCTCTCCATCACTGAACCGGGACACGCTACATTTCCCAAGCTCGACTCCAATTACCTTCGCAATTTCCTCCGCTAACGCTCGATTCGAATTTAGGGCAAATACCTTCAAGTTTGGATCTAAATATTGATTCGTCATGATGAACCTCCAGTTATTTTTTCGAGTTTAGTTTGTGTACATAGTTTTCCTTATTTACTTGGCGAGCACGTGCAATCGACAACGCCATACCTGGTACATCTTCTGTAATTGTTGAACCAGCGGCAATATAGGCACCTTTTCCAATGGTAACAGGAGCAACTAAGTTCGAATTACATCCTACAAAGACATTGTCTTCAATTTTTGTTAAATATTTATTTTTTCCATCATAATTTACTGTGATAGAACCACATCCAATGTTCACTTGTTCGCCCACTTCTGCATCGCCAATATAACTTAAATGAGAGGCCTTACTTCCCTTGCCAAATGTCGATTTTTTAATTTCTACGAAATTACCAATTCGAACTTCATTACCAATAGCAGATTGAGGACGAATATGAGCGAATGGACCAATGGTCACATCACTACCGATGGAGCTTTGATGGGCAACAGATTGACGAATGACGGTACGGTCGTTAATTTCACAATCATGAATTTCTGTATGAGGTCCAATCTTACAGTCATTTCCAATCACTGTTTGCCCGGTAATAACACTACCTGGGTAAATAATCGTATCTTGCCCAATTTGCACCTCGACCCCAATGTACGTATTTTCTGGGTCAATAATCGACACACCGTTACGCATGTGATACTCATTGATGCGTCGACGCATAATTTTCTCCGCTTGTGCTAAAGCAACACGATCGTTGACACCTAAAGTCTCTTCCATGTCAGCTATTTGATAAGCGGACACAATTTCCCCTTTTGCTTTTAAAATTTCAATGACATCTGGTAAATAATACTCACCTTGGGCATTATCATTAGATACGTGCTGAAGGGCTTCAAAAAGAGCTTGGTTATCAAAACAATACGTACCTGTATTGATTTCTTTTACTTTCCGTTCCTCATCTGTCGCATCCTTATGTTCTACAATTCGCTCAACATGTCCGTCTTCGTTTCGAATAATGCGACCATAGCCTGTAGGATCTTCCGCATAGCTTGAAAGGATAGTTGCTTTAGCCCCTTGCTGTTCATGATGGGATAAAAGCGCTTCCATAGTCTCAGCCGTTATTAGCGGTGTATCACCACAAATAACAAGGGTCGTTCCTTGTAAAGTGGCTAGTTGAGGAGCGGCTTGCATCACAGCATGAGCAGTTCCAAGCTGTTCTTCTTGAAGGGCAAACTCACTTTTTCCGTCTAATTGTGCTTTTACTTGATCAGCTCCGTGACCAACAATCGTCACAATCTTATTTATATCAAGCTTTGACACTTGATCTACAACATGTTCGACCATAGGCTTTCCACATACCGGGTGAAGAACTTTGTAAAGTTTTGATTTCATTCTTGTTCCTTGCCCAGCAGCTAAAATAATGGCATATCGATTTGTTGACATATATGGTCCTCCATCAACCTTTTTTTCCATAATGAATATATCTTAAATAGGAGTTCATTTCAAGGAATCGGAGAAAAGTACATTTTTTTGTCAATGGGTACAAGGAGGAAAATGGAAGGAAAAGATATGTATACATAAAAAAAGAGCCTTTCGTAAGGAGAAGGCTCTTGTTGTAAATGCTTAATGATTAAGAAGCTCCTGCTTCTTCTAATTCACGTTCTTCTAGCTCACCTAAACGGTGATACTCAGCTAACACCGCATCTTGGATTTTACCGCGTGTGTTGGAGTTAATTGGATGAGCAATATCACGGAATTCACCATCTGGCGTGCGTTTGCTTGGCATAGCCACAAACAATCCGTTATTGCCATCGATGACACGAATGTCATGAACGACAAATTCATTGTCTAAAGTGATAGAAGCAATAGCTCTCATACGACCATCCGTGTTTACGCGGCGTAGTCTAACATCTGTTACTTCCATCTTGTTCACCACCTTTTTCCATTGAAGTCTATTTTTAATATTCAACACCCTTTCAAAATCTCCTTCTAAATAAATAAAATTTTTAGAAAAATTTTTTATTAAATGGCTCTGTTAAACGATACTGTTTATATTTATACATTACGCTTGT
>NZ_JBCNBW010000029.1:0-7780 GCF_050478865.1 Aeribacillus pallidus
GTTCCCGCTGGAGTCGCCGCCATTCGCTTCATGTGAATAACTTGCTAAAAATCAACAATGACTTATAACAGAGACTTTTAATTAAAAAAGCACTCGTGTTATTTCACGAGTGCAATTACTTCAATTTCTACTAACGCATCTTTTGGAAGTCTAGCCACTTCGACACATGAACGAGCGGGCTTATGCTCACTAAAATATTGACTGTACACTTCATTAACAGCTGCGAAATCCTCCATGTTTTTTAAAAATACTGTTGCTTTCACGACAGTATTTAACGATGCACCAGCTTCATGAAGAACAGCTTGCAAGTTTCGGAAAACTTGATGGGTTTGCTCTTTAATATCTCCTTCAACCATTTTTCCTTCTGGCGTTAACGGAATTTGACCAGAACTAAAAAATAAATTGTTCACGATTACCCCTTGAGAATATGGACCAATGGCCGCTGGAGCTTGTTTCGTTGAAACGGTACGCATCGGGAATCTCCTCCTTATAAAAATGAAATAGGTTTAGAAAAATAGTTTCCTTCGGTCACACTGATGCGCTTTTCTTTTACATCTACATCAGTCAAACGGACAAGAGACACATAATCATCTACTAATCGTTCTTCTTCGACTTTTTCAGATTCGACTAATACTCCAATTCCTGCAACGGAAGCATTAAATTCCTCAAGCAAACTTTTCATTCCGTTAACAGTTCCACCAGCTTTCATGAAATCATCTACAATTAACACATTGGAATGTTCACGTAAACTGCGTTTCGATAACACCATTGTTTGAATTCGTTTTGATGAGCCAGATACATAGTTAATACTTACTGTTGAGCCTTCTGTCACTTTACTATCACGACGAACAATAACTACAGGTACATTTAAATAATTCGCTGTTGCATACGCAATCGGAATTCCCTTTGTTGCTACCGTCATAACGACATCAATTTCTTTATCGTGAAATGCTGAGCCTAATAGTTTCCCTACTTTTCTCATCATTTGTGGGTCCCCTAATATATCTGTCATATATAAATACCCACCAGGTAATAAACGTTCTGGATCAGCAATTCGTTCACAAAGCTCCTTAACGTGCTGTTCCGCATCCTCTTTTTTAATACTAGGGAAATATTTCACTCCCCCAGCGGCACCAGGTACCGTCATTAACGTCCCAATTCCTCGATGTTCCAACGTTTCTTTTAAAATGGACAAATCTTCACTAATGGATGATTTAGCTGCTTGATACCGTTCAGAGAAAAAAGTTAATGGAATCAATTGTCTTGGCCGCTCTAACAAATAGTGAGTCATATCAATTAAACGCTCACTGCGACGAAATTTCATCTTTGGTCACCTCTGAAGTAAAAACCGAATATTTTAGTGTAAATATATCACTAATGTACGGTTTTTATCAAGAATTTATTCTCCCAATAGGCGAGCAACATATACTTGGTCACAAAAACCACGAAGTCCGTTGTAAATACGTTGCAAACGTGAATCGTGTTGCACAAGCCCGAAAACGGTCGGTCCGCTACCGCTCATTAACACTGCATCAGCACCAAAGCGTTTCATTTGTTCTTTAATATGAGCCACTTCTGGATGCATGTGTAAAGTAACACTTTCAAGGACATTCCCCACATGTTCACACACTTTTTCATAGTTTTGTTCATAAATGGCTTCAATCATCCCTTTTGTATTTGGATGTTGAATTTGTCGTAAATTTAAATTTTTATACACTTCTGCAGTAGAAACTCCGGTAGCTGGTTTCGCTAAAATCACCCAACAATTGGGCGGAGATGGAAGGTGGCTAATTTTTTCCCCACGGCCAGTCGCTAACGCCGTTCCTCCATATACACAAAATGATACATCTGAACCAATTTGTGAACCGAGTTGGGCTAACTCGTCCAAACTTAAACCTAACTTCCAAAGCTCGTTTAAACCACGTAAAACAGCAGCCGCATCACTACTTCCACCAGCTAACCCGGCTGCTACTGGAATCTCCTTGTTAATCTCAATGTGAACCCCTTTTTTAATACCGTAAGTATCCTTCAACAATTGCGCTGCTTGATAGGCATGGTTTCGGTGATCGTCAGGGACAAATCGGTTGTGGGTCACTATTTTTACTTCATCTTCTTTTAGTTCCGTCAATTCAATTCGGTCAGCTAAATCAACCGTGGTCATCACCATTTCTACTTCATGATAACCGTCAGGGCGTTTATGTAAGACGTCTAACGATAAATTAATTTTGGCTGGTGCCTTTACCATTAACTTCAACGAATTCACCTACTTTTTCTCGAGCAATTTCCGTTCCTGTAATCTATAGTTAACGTATACAAACATTGTATTTTACCATGAAAAATTAGTTAAAGAAAGATAAGTTATTTCACCATTTATTTTATATAATCAAGTCTGTTTTTGTATATGTAGTAATAGAGAAGACCAACTCGTTCTTTTGGTCTTCTCAGGCATGCTAACTTCCTTATTTTTGTTGGTTCATGGATTGTTGTGCTAAATGCTGCTGGGCAATTTCAACGGCGCGTTTCACCATATTTCCAGCTTCTTTGGATGTGATACTGCCCCATCCTCCTTGCTTTACGACGTCATAAAACCCCAAATCTTTTGCCAGTTGCTCTTTGAACTGCATTGACATCGTACGTCTTCTTCTACTCAAAAAACATCCTCCTTCATTAGCATGCCTTTATTAGTATGGATGACAAACGACCAATTCATCAGATGTAACAAGCATAAAAAAGAAGCATTCATGGTAGATGCTTCTTAAGGAACAAGTTTTTTCAATTTAATCATAAACCAGCCATTTGGTCGTCCATACGTACAATCGAAAAAAATAAAAGCAGCAAACTTTCGTCTACTGCCGACCCATTGCAACGTTTCCTGATGTTTCGTCATAGAAGGTTAATTGAACTGTTTCTGTTAACACATCTGCATAGCTGTAAGAAACACGCTCAAATGCATTCTCATCTTGGTCTAGTTCTACCACAAATACAGATGGGTATGTTTCTGTTAAAATCCCAGAACGCTCAATTGTTTTTCTTCTTCCACCATTGGCCTTTAACAACAACCGTTTGCCTAAATTAGAATCAAGAGCTTTTTTAATATCAGACAATGTTTTTGGCATCTTTTTACCCACCTCGCTGATTAAATTATAGCACAATATGTAAGTTTCGTCAAATAAATAAATAATTTTATCAACCTTTAACTTCAGTTGTCAATGGTTTTATGTCTACAAAAATCAACAATTTTAGCATACCCTTTTGTGCACACAATTATGTAAAAAAAATCACATTACCTTCCTGCCACAAAAAAAATAATGCCAACATTGTTGTCTGGCATTACTGATCAATTTTTGGTTGGAGCCGATTAAAGGGCATTCCAGTTCTGAGCACCCCTTTTGTTTCAATTCCTCCCAACCCTTTGTCACCTGTTAACGTATTTCGTAACACATCCCATACATTGACGTATTCTTTAAAGGGAGTAAAGCTAATTTTGGCAACAATATATACCGGATCTAATGCGTGAATATTGACGCGGTTAGGGGAACTAGCAAAATTAGCTCCCGCACGGATTAACAACTCAAAATGGGATTGACATGCCCCTGCAAAAATAATGAGCTGATCAAGATGAGGAACTTTTTTCCTCGCTTCTTTCACCGTTTTAACAAAATCCTTCGAATGTCGATAGGCGTTAATATCATCAATCGTTCCTTTGGACTTTGAATAAGCGTCATGACCGGTGATCACTAAAATATCTGGACGGTACTTTTCAATAAGCCCACCGATTTGATACGGCATTTCCGTCTCTTTACAATGAACCCCATATACCGGAACCCCTACCCGTTCATATAAGTCCATACATTTTTTTAAATAATTAGGGTCACCATCTAAGTGAAGAACTTTCCCTGGAATTTGAAAAAAATTTAAATCATAATGATACCCGTTCGTCATTTGGTACTCTTGCTTTTGCTTAATGAGGTTCATATCTTGTCGAAATAACTCGTACGATTGTTCTTCAAGTGATCGAAACGTATTGGTGAGCCGACGATACTCATGGGAATCAATGATGACTAAATCATCGAATGGGGCATCCGCCATAAGACGGTAATCTTCTCCGTATAAGATGGCCACTTGTTTCCCATTTACTTCTTTTATATCAATGACACGAAATAAAATATCGCTATTGTACGATTTTCGACCAACAACGGAATGAATCTTTATTTTCACACGCTTCATCTCCAATTACGAGCGTCTTTTTGGAATATTACGACTACCCCACTATGACACTATTCTTTCATAAGCTATGCACAAGGGGCTTGAGTGGTGTGTTCATTAACGAAAAAAGTGGGTTTCTGTCAAATAAAAAATCAGTCATCCATAGATGACTGATTACTGGAAATAAGGATATAATTGATCCGATAGACGAGCAAATTCTTCAATCGTTAACGTTTCCCCTCTTCGTTTTGGATCAATATTCGCTTGTTCAAGTGCTGCCAAAATCGCCTCTTTTTTTTCTTTTCCGCTTGGAAGTTGACTTGAAAGATTATTAAAAATCGTTTTCCGACGTTGGGCAAAAGATGCTTTCGTCACCTGGAAAAAGAAAGACTCATCTTTTACGACAGCTCGAGGAGTCGACCGACGGGTTAATCGTATAACAGCTGAATCCACATTAGGTTGAGGAACAAACACGGTTTTGGGCACGTTCATCACGATCTCCACATCCGTGTAATATTGAACCGCAATCGATAATGAACCGTAATCTTTCGTTCCAGGACGAGCGGTCATCCGATCGGCAACCTCTTTTTGTAACATCACTACTAATCCGCGAATCGGAAGGTTATCTGTTAACAATTTCATTATAATCGGTGTAGTTACATAGTACGGTAAATTCGCCACCACCATGATATCTTCGATTCCTGCCATCCGCTCATGAATGATTTCTTTGACATTGGCCTTCAACACGTCGGAATGGATAATGTCTACATTTGAATACGGAGCGAGTGTTTCATTTAAGATCGGCAACAATCGTTGGTCGATTTCAAAGGCCACCACTTTTTTGCAAGCTCGTGCTAATTGCTCAGTTAAGGCACCAATTCCTGGGCCAATTTCAATCGCCCCTGATTCTTGGGTAAGGTTTGCAGCATCGGTAATCTTCCGTAAAATATTTGGGTCTATTAAAAAGTTTTGACCGAGGCTCTTTTTAAAGGAAAAGCCGTATTTTTTTAAAATTTCTTTTGTTCGATTTGGTGTCGCAATATCTTTATGCATCTTGTTCCTCCTGTAGTACTTCTCTTAAAGCTTGTTCAAACGCTTCTTTTGTAATTTGAAACATTAGCAGTCGCTTATGGAGCTGTTTTCCATTTGTATATCCGATTTTTAATTTTTCCCCCAGCTTTTCACGGCGCTCTTTTGCTTTATTTCCACCAATGAGCCCCGCATCTAAAAGCTCTTGGGCGGTAATCCATTCTTCAAGAGGTTGCTCCATCATATGAACCCCTTGAAGTGCTTCTCTTATGGCATCAGGCGTTGCATATTCAATCCCAATCCCTCTACCGGATGTAGGCTTGGCGTCTTCCCTTTTTAAAAAAGCGTGCTTACACCCCGGTACTTGTTCAGCAATCGTTTTACGAATTTTTTCTCCAGGAAAGTCCGGGTCAGTAAAAATAATCACTCCCCGGGTTTGTTGTGCTAATCGTATTTGTTCAATCGTATGTTTCGATATAGCCGACCCGTTCGTTTCGATGGTATCCGCATCAACGGCCCGCTTAATAGCTACCGAATCATCTTTCCCTTCCACCACAATAATTTCTTTAATTTTCATTTTTCCTCCTAAAAAATTGAAACATTTTTGTCATATTGTTCGTCTAATGTAATGAAAGTAATATTTTGTTCATCGTCTATTATACCGCCTCAGTTCCTAAATGAAAAAAGCAGAAGGAACCCCCTCTGCTTAATTTAGTCCAAAATTTTGATTTTGACTTTTCGATTGCCCCAACGATACGCTTCAGATTTCGTTGGGAAGAATACGTCAATTTTGTATCCATTAATCGCCGATCCGGTATCTGCCGCAACTGCGTAACCGTAACCTTCGACATATACTTTCGTACCTAACGGAATCACGCTAGGGTCAACAGCGATAACTTTAATATTTGGATTCGTTTTTAAATTAATCCCCGTTGCGGTAATACCGGAACAACCGTTACAATAAGCGGTATACGCTGTTGCTGTAACAACAAGTTCTTTCCCGTTTGACGATTGGCCACGGGACGCTTCAGCCGTTAACACTTTCGTTCCGACAGCCACAATTTTATCAACACTTTCCTTAATCGTTTTTGAACTTACTAACGTTCGAGAAACTTCTTTTCCATTTTCTAATACGACTTCATAGGTTTTGGACACTAACCCTTTTCGACCAGATTGAATAACTTTTTGTTGTCCTTTTAATAATTTCGAATCTTTTTTCGTGACAACTGCATAATCAACTGGTTCTTCCACTACATCGGTGACTTTTTCAACTCGGATGATTTCGATTACATCATTTGCATTAACAACGCTATCTAAAGCAACGTTTACTTTATCTAAATCATTTAGTTTGATTTCCTGTTGCTCTAAAAAGTCAGCGACCGTAGTCGAAGTGGACCAAACTTTCTTCTCGCTTCCACCATCAATAAGCGTTACTTCAAATGCTTTCTTGATCGCAATTTCCATGCCTTCGGTAATCTTTTGATCAATATTCGGTTCAACTATATCATGCTCATTGAGGTCGAGATTTTGCTCTTTTAACAAATCACCAACAGTATCTGCAGTTGTCTCTACCGCTTTTGGTTCATCATTTAGGAAAAGGGTCACCTGTTTTGCCGGTTCCCATACAACAGTGACGTCATTTGTTAAGACGGTATCTGCCGAGGGGAACAAGTAGTCGGCTGAGTCGAAAGAAATATTTAATTCATCAAGCAATTCTTTGACTGTATCTGCATGTGTATTAACGACTTTCTTTTCTCCATCTAATTCAACCGCGATTGTTTTCTTTGTTCCTTCGTAAAAAAGAATCCCTACAACCGCCACCAAAACTACGAAACTACTAATAGCAATTAGCCATTTCTTTGTACTCATCGACTCCGAAAACAGGCTTTTCATGCTCCTAAAATTGCTCATGAAAAACGCCTCCTTCTCTCCGAGAGATTATATAGAGTATCCCTCCCCCTGTCAACCTACTACTCTAACTTTGAAGATATTACCTATTATGCTATACGGTCTAAAAAAATGGAAGGAATACTTCTCGACAAGGCTTTTCATGAGCAATTCTTTGTTTGTAGAATTTAAGTGAAAAAGGAAACAAAAAGACAATTTTTTATAAATTCCGACAACATTTCTTATCGATTGATGCCGAATAATTTTAATGCATTTTCATAAGTTTGTTTTGCGACTTCCTCGTAAGATACTTCTTTAAGTTCAGCAATTTGTTCAGCTACTAATTTTACATAGGCCGGTTCATTACGCTTTCCTCGGTACGGATGGGGAGCTAAATAAGGGCAGTCCGTCTCAATTAATAACCGATTAAGCGGAATTTCTTTCGCTACTTCTTTCGGTTTTTTTGCATTTTTAAAGGTCACAGGTCCACCAAGTGAAATATAGAAATTCATATCTACGCATTGCTTAGCTGTTTCGACACTTCCGCTAAAGCAATGCATAATTCCTCCTACTTCTTCGGCCTTCTCTTCTTTTAAAATTTGAACGACATCTTGCGTCGCATCCCGGTTATGAATAATAAGGCTCTATACTAAATGTG
>NZ_JBCNBW010000030.1:0-8463 GCF_050478865.1 Aeribacillus pallidus
CCGTGTGAACAACTTGCTAAAATTCAACAATGAAATATAACATAGCCTACTTTTTAAGAAAAATGGTAACCAATCCTCTACCTTCTCCCTATATAAAAGGCGAAGGGGGTGAAGATATGGCACAAGCATTACTAGAAAATACGAAGCTTCGTCTCGTATTTGAGGCGGGAACGGATGAAGAAGGGAACGTCATTTATAAAACAAAAACGTATGCCAATGTCAATGAAGCGGCTACTGCTGACCAATTGTTTCAAGCAGCCAATGCCATTGGTGCTCTTTCAACTCGTCCGCTTGTCGGCATCAATCGAGAAGATCGCTACAACATCGTTTAATTATTAAAGAATAATAGGTAAATAGAAAGAGAGGAGGATAAAGATGGCTAAATCTTTAGAACTACAATTTTTAACTAGCGAAGGAAAAAAGGTGACGATATCAGTAGATGAACCAATTGAACCCGTCGACTCCATTCAAGTGAAACAGTCGATGGATCAAATTATTCAATCGGATGCCTTTTTAACACCGTCTGGTCCGCTCGCTTCCATAGAAGGCGCCCGCGTTGTCGAACGCAATGTGACAGAAGTAACGGTGGAATAACCATAGAAGGGACAAGGCGAATCCTGCTTTGTCCCTTTTGTCTCATAGGAGGGAGTATCGATGAACGAATGGATGAATATTATAAGTGAAGTGAGTTTTCCGATTTTTGTCAGTTTTTATTTACTGTATCGTATTGAAACGAAACTTGAAGCTGTGAATCAATCGATTCAAAGTTTACCTGATCGTTTAAAAGGGATATGGAATTAAATACATGTTCAATGACTAAAAATCGTATTAAATGGACAAATTCCGCGAATGTCTTTGTCCAAATACGTACCTGCCACATAGTTTATTAAAGAGGTGGTTAATTTTTATAAGGGAGTGTTTCTCGTGTCACAATATTATCATCATCTTTGTGCAAGAAATATCGGCAGGATGGTACAAATTCGGGATCGGTTTGGACGAGTTCATCGAGGAGTGATTCATCGGGTAAGTCGTACACACGTGTTTATTCGTCCTATTCGACCTGCTGTGCCAAGAGGTTTCGGTTATGGGTTAGGTTACCGTCGCTTTGGGCGTCCGTTCTTTCGAAGAAGATTTGCATTTGGAGCGGCCATTGGAATTGCTCTCGGTGCGATTATCGCATTTTCCTTAATCCCTTTCGCGTTTTTTTAAAAAACGTGAGCAAAAAAAAATGAACAGAGGAGAGACTTATTACAATCTCCTCTGTTTGCCCACTTAATACCCGAACCCGATGGCTCCGATAATGATTAACAAGATAAACAATACAACGATGAGCGCAAATCCGCCTGCATAGCGGCCATATCCAAACCCACCGCAGGACCCATAATATCCGTAATGCATGTATATCACCCCTTATTTCATTCATACAAATGATTAATTGAAGCCGTATCCGATGTAGCTAGATCCAACAATAATGAGTAAGATGAATAACACAACTATTAACGCAAATCCGCCTCCGTAAAATCCACCTTTTCCGTCAACCATAAATTTGTCTCCTCCTCATAAAATCTAATTACATCATCATCATATGTAATAAAGAAAAATGTGTATGGGTAAGTGCCCGGAATCATGAATGTTTAAACTAAAACAACCCCCAGATAGCTTCCAGCTATTCTGTGGGGTTGTTTTGGTTGTAAAATAATTTAAGTGGAGACTTTTTAGGATGTTAATAGGACGAACGATTCCATTCGATTTCTAATTTTATGAATGAGTCATTAATTTTTTGTGTTACATATTCCACAATGTCTTTTTGTTCATCATATTGTTTTAAGTCTATTGGTTCACCGATTAAAATGGTAATCTTTTTTTCGCTTACAAGCTGTCTCCAACTAAGTGGGCCATGATAAACCGCAGGTAATATGGGGACATTTGCTTTGTTCGCAATCCAAGCCGCTCCTTTTTTTAGTGAATTATTTTCCATTGTTCGTGTTCCAGAGGGAAAGATGCCTACAATATGGCCATCTTTTAAACGTTTAATGGAATTTTTCATCACACCTGGTCCGGGATTGTTTCTATTGACCGGAAATGCATGCAAGGATGTTAACAATTTACCTATAAACTTATTTTGAAAAAGTTCTTGTTTTGCCATAAAATGAACTGGTTGTGGATCCAGAGCTAGAGCAAGGAAAAGAATATCCAGCCAAGTGCGATGGGTACATACGGCTACAAATGGACCCGATTTAGGAATCCGCTCGCGATAAACCACTTGATATTGAATACGAAATATTTTTAGTAGGAATACCAAAATCGTTTTCGCAAATCGATACATAGTTCCCTCCTGGTGATTAATTGTCAACTCACGGCTAAATCATAACATATGTTTCCAAAAAATGTGTAGTCATTTCGTTTATCATTATGTATAATTAGAACAAATGTTCGTGTTTATTTGAACATAACTATTTACAACTGTATGGAACTATCGGATGGTTATTATAAAATAGTACTAAAGAAGGGAGAGTACTAGAATGAAATTTATTCATACAGCCGATTGGCATTTAGGAAAGCTCGTTCACGGACTATACATGACGGAAGAACAACGAGTTGTCTTAGACCAATTCGTTCAACTTGTGGCGGAAGAACAACCAGATGCAGTCATTGTGGCTGGAGATTTATACGATCGTTCGGTTCCACCAACAGAAGCGGTTGAACTATTAAATGAAGTTTTTTATCGAATCAACGTTGAATTAACAGTTCCGATTTTAGCGATTGCAGGTAATCATGATAGTGCGGAGCGCCTCTCTTTTGGTTCGGCGTGGTACCGGCATCACAAGTTGTACTTAAGCGGAAAAATCCAACGGACATTAGAACCTGTTCGGATGAACGGAGTCAATTTCTATTTAGTTCCTTATGCAGAACCAGGCGTCGTTAGACAGCTGTTTGAAGATGAATCGATCCATTCACACCAAGATGCGATGCAACGGATTGTTGGAGAGATTGAATCAACGATGAATCCGAACGAACCAAACGTATTGATTGGGCATGCGTTTGTTTTAGGTGGAAAAACAACCGATTCAGAACGGATCTTATCCGTTGGAGGGAGTGGATGTGTCCACCAAGATGTATTTTCTCCTTTTACCTATACGGCACTAGGACATTTACATAGCCCAGACGCGATCCGTCATGACTCAATCCGTTATTCCGGCTCGTTGTTAAAATATTCGTTTTCTGAGGCAAAACAAAGAAAAAGCATTAGTATCGTTGAAATTGATGATGGTGGGAATCTACTAATAAATGAACGTACATTAACACCGAAACGAGATTTACGAGAGATTGAAGGATATTTAGAAGAATTGTTGGATCCATCTTTTTATCAAACACAACAAGTGGAAGATTATTTAAAAATCACCTTATTAGATGAAGGAGCTCTGATTGACCCTATACAAAAACTCCGTCAAGTGTATCCTAATGTGCTTCACCTTGAACGTAAATTAGAACGCCAACAGAAACTTTCTTCAAATCTACATTCCCATTCTCAGGAGAAAAAGTCAGAATTTGATTTGTTTGCTCAATTTTATGAGGAAATGACTATGAAGGAATTATCTGAACAAGAAAGGGACGCCATGATTCAAATCATTGACGAAGTGAAAAAGGAGGAAGCATTCCTATGAGACCGCTTGAATTGACGATGCAAGCGTTTGGTCCATACGCTGGTACCGAAACGATTGATTTTCGAAAGCTAGGAAATCGGACGATGTTTGTCATCTCAGGTAAAACAGGGGCAGGGAAAACAACGATTTTTGACGGCATTTCGTTCGCTATTTATGGGAAAGCTAGTGGTGCTGACCGGGCTGGATCAGATTTACGGAGCCAATTTGCAAAAGATGATGTACCGACGGAAGTCTCTTTAACGTTTACCCTTCGTGGAAAAACGTATCGGATTTGGCGATCACCTCAACAACAAAAGAAAAAGGCAAGAGGGGATGGGTATACAATCGTTAACGCCCGGGCTGAGCTTTATGAACGGAATGAAAATGGAGAGGATATTTTAATCGCTGGAAACGTTCGAGAAGTGGATGAAAAAATAATGGATCTTATTCAACTTGATGCAAATCAGTTCCGGCAAATCGTGATGATTCCTCAAGGAGAATTTCGAAAACTACTAGTGTCTGATAGTAAAGATAAAGAAACGATTTTACAGCGCCTTTTTCACACCGAAATCTATAAAAAAATGGAAGAAAAGCTAAAAGAAAAAGCAAATGAACTAAAATCAAAGGTTGAACAAAAACATACAGAACAAATGGATGCATTAAAAAGCTTGCATGTTCTTCACCATGAAGGGTTACAACAAGTCGTCCAAGAAGGGGCGATTCATCACCCGGAATGGGAGAAGTGGCTTGTGGAAGAAATCGAATGGATGCAGGGACAATTAACGAATCTTTCTAAAATGAGAAAGGATAAAGAAAATGAACGCGACATGTGGCAGAAGAAAAAATTTGAAGCACAAGCCATTGTTCAACAATTTCATTTAAAAGAAAAGCTCGAACAAGAAAAACATCAATTAGAACAAAAACAACCAACCATTCGCCAACTTGAACAACAAATTGAGCAAGCTTATCGTGCCCAAACGTTACAAACTCAAGAACAATTATGCAAAAAAATTCGAACAGAAATTGATGAGCAACTTCTTCAACTAAAAACAAGTAACGTTGAGTGGGAAAACAGAAAAAAGATGTTGCAACAGGCAATTGAAAAACTGAACGTGTTAAAGGAGAAAGAACCTACATATAAAGCATTAAGTGAAGAAAAAGGAAGGTTAGAGAACCTATTACCTTATGTAAAAAAGCTTGAAGAAACGAAACAGAAATTTTTCGCTGTAGAAAAGCAATGGAAAGAGAAAGTGAACGAAGAACAAGAAACGTTAAAACAATTACAATTGGTTGAAGGAAAGATACATGACGCCACCCTATATGAGAAAGAAGTAAGTTCCCTGCAACTAGAAAAGCTGGAACTCTCCAACAAAAGACAACAATTATACCATACGTTAACGAAGGGAAAGCGACTTCAACAATTGATTCAAGAAGACCATTCAATTTCCAAACAATTAGAAAAGAAATTGGGATTACTTGCTCAATTAGAACGTGTGCGTGAGGATGATCAACAACTTGTAGAACGGCTACAAACCGAGTGGAAAAAAGGACAAGCCAGTCTTCTAGCTGCTCATCTTGAAGAAGGCGAGCCATGCCCAGTATGCGGTTCCGTGCATCACCCGCTTCCAGCAACAGGTGATAAGAGTGTGCCAAAAGAAGAGGATCTAGAGGCAGCCGTTGAACAATTAAAACGTCGGGAAGAAGAAATACGCCAAGTGGAGCACCAAGTGTCTGAATTGAGAACAGAACATATTCGTATCCAAACATCTTTACAAGAAATTCAACGAGATGTGTATGAGCAAGATCCTGAGGCCAAGACATGGGAACTTGATGAATGGATGCAAATACGATTAAGTGACCAAGAAACGATGGAAGGTCGCTTAAAAGAAATCGCATATAAATTAGAAGAAATTCAAGCCAAAATGGGACAATTAGACCATTGGAAACAGACATATGAACAACTGACCGCTCGACTCGAGAACATCCAACAGCAACGGGAAGAGTGGTATCATCAATACATGGAATGTAAAGCGCAAGTTCAATCGATGGAAAACTATTTACCAGAACATTTACGCACAAAAGAAGCTTTTTACTCACGATATGAAAAGATTCAGGAAGACCTTCAAACGTACGAACGCCATTTAGAACAGACAAAAGAACAAGTACAGCAGTGGAAGGAAGCAGTATCAGCAGATGAAGCTAGAAAACAAGAGATCAAAAAACATATTCAAAGCCGTGAACAATCATTACAACACGAAAGAGAACTGTTCAAAAAACAATTAGAAGAACAAGGATTCACTTCCTATCAAGCGTATGAAAAGGCGAAAAAAACAGAAGCCGAACGAAAGGAAATGGAAACAACAGTTCGTGCATATTGGGAACGACTGACGTCAGTTGATGATCGCTTAAAAGAAGTTTCTGAATTAGTTAAAAATGTGGACAAGCCTAATGTCAAGGCAATTGACGAAAAACTAACGCAAATTGTTCAAGAAATCGAACAATACAGCGAACAGTATACATCGATGTTAGTAAGAAAAGAACATAATGAAAAGGTAGGGGAAAAACTCAAAAAACTTCGCGAACAAATGCAGCAAATGGAAGTATCTTATCAACTAATCGGGCATTTAGCTGATATTACGAAAGGACAAAATCGTTACCGAATGACGTTTGAACGATTTGTATTAGCTGCGTTTTTAGACGAAATATTACTCCTTGCAAATGAACGACTCCGCAAGATGACGAGTGGCCGGTATCAACTTCTTCGTAAAACGGACCGCTCCAAAGGAAATGTTCAGAGCGGTTTAGAAATATTAGTATTTGACCAGTATACAGGGCAACAACGACATGTAAAAACACTATCCGGTGGAGAAAGCTTTAAAGCATCGCTTGCGTTAGCTCTTGGTTTATCAGAAGTGGTTCAACAATATGCTGGCGGTGTGTCGTTAGAAACGATGTTTATTGATGAAGGATTTGGTACGTTGGATCCGGAATCGCTAGACCAAGCCATTGAATCGTTAATGGACATTCAACAAAGTGGCCGCTTAGTTGGAATTATCTCCCATGTGCCTGAATTAAAGGAGCGGATTGACGCTCGGTTAGAAGTGATTGCAACAAAAGAAGGAAGTCGAACGGAATTTATCTTTCATTAATCTCTCACAGAAGGCTAGAAGATGTATCATTAGCAGGCGTTGGAATCCATGAAATCG
Organism: Aeribacillus pallidus; assembly: GCF_050478865.1. Lineage (NCBI taxonomy): Bacteria > Bacillati > Bacillota > Bacilli > Caryophanales > Bacillaceae > Aeribacillus > Aeribacillus pallidus. The sequence continues at coordinate 6,851 of NZ_JBCNBW010000030.1, forward strand.
AAGGTAGTCGTTTTTAGATGGAAAGGAGGCAACCGATGGAAAAAAGTTATATCATCGGTACACGGATATTTTTATTTGTGATTTCATTAGGTTTATTAACGATGACGTTTTTCTTTATTCAATTAGGAAAACAGATATTTGCCGTCATTTCCGCCATTATAGGTTTTCTTTCTATTTTGATGCAACTATTTGTCAATCGAAAAAGGCAAAAAATATAAACTAAAAGTGCACTTATACCATTAAGAAAAAGGAGCCCATGTTTTGGACTCCTTTTTTTATTCATTGTTCCAAATAATTTCGCCACATTGATTTTTTTCATCAAGTTTAACATGAAAATGATGTTTTTCGTAAAAATGAACAAGCCGGTCAATATGATCCCAATCACGCTTCGCAATTTCACCTGTAATGGTATGGATGTTTTGATTGGTCGCAATTTCTTTTAAATAGTTCATACATATAGAGCCGTATCCTTTATTGACTGGTCCACGAATGTCGTCAATGTGGATCGTATACTTATCTTCGTATTGGGCATGCAACGAAAAATCCCAAGTTCCTTGATAGGGTGTTTCACTATCTGCAACCATGATTCGACAAATATTTCCATCATCTTTACCGTAAACAACAACCCAATTTTCATGTTTATCTTGGTCAATTCCAAGTACTTGATATTTTTTTGCAACTTCCTTCAAATTTTCCTGCATACGAAATAGTTGGAACTCTAATGAATCTAAATCTTTTTGTAACTCGTCGGCATCCTTCTTTTTCTCCTCTACGAACCAAACTGTGGGATAAGACATCACGAACTCCTTTCTTTGTTTCATATTTGATTCCGTTCAGACTATACATTTTGCCATTTTACTAGGTTTTAACTATCAATGCAAATGAATCTACTATTTATTATGTATGGATAAAAACTAAAAAGTGATAATCTATAATGAAAATTAAATTAAAATTACTATAAAAAATGTATATCAAAATATATTTAATATAATATACATAGATCTTCTTTACATGGTCATGACAAGGAGGAAGATAATGATGCTTCGTAAACGAATTGAACGAGTGCTAAATGAAGGATAGTCCCATTCAGAGAAGATCATTGATATAACCGACCATTCCTTATATATACACATGAAAAAAGACTTGTCCTAAAATGAAGGGACAAGTCTTATTTTTATTTTTTACTGTTCTTCAAATAACTCGTGAACAGAAACGGTTTTTTCTTCCATTGGTTCTTCCCGTAAATATATTCGAGCGGTTTCGTTTTTTTCGTTCACACTTTGAATGATAATTTGTTTTCCATTACATGTAACCGGAATAATTTCAGGTGATTCTAAAATTTCTTTTGCACGTTGAACGTTCATTTTCATCCTCCTTCGCATTATTCATGAATAGTTTGAGTTTATTTTTAGATAATATGCATGATTGGCCGAGGAATGATGAACATTCATGGTATGAATAATAATCATTCAGTTACTTTTCCATTTCCCATGTTAGACAGGCTAAATATTCTATTTTTAGTTATGTCATTGTTGATTTTTAGCTACTTATTCACACGGCAGCGACTCCAGCGGGAACAAGAAGCCAGTTCAAGACCCATACTTGAGCGTAGC
>NZ_JBCNBW010000031.1:0-21816 GCF_050478865.1 Aeribacillus pallidus
GCCCGCAGAAAGCGTCCGCCATAAGCGTAATGTATAAATATCAAAAGTTTCGTTTAACTGAGTTTTTTTTAAGTAACCTTCAGAAATCTATGTCGTTTGACAAAAATAATTTTGCGTCCATAACATAGCCTTAAAAAAAACACACCTGAATCCATCAGGTGTGAATGCCCAGTTGTTGATGAAAGGAGGAACAGTGAGTGAAAGCTATTAATAAATAGCTTACATCCTTCTTAAGGGATTGATGGATAGAAAAAAAAGAAAGGAATTGTGAGGGGGGGATTTTTGAAGGATGGTTTTTATATATTTAAACCCTTTCTTTTGTCTATCCTATCCTATCGTATGACAGGGTACATAATGTTGTATCCACGCTTGTCCTTAGGTATCCGCCTTTTTCGAGAATTTTACAAGTCTTTTGAGTCATCCGTGGGGAAATCATGTTCTTCATATGGATCAATCGTTTTAGCATCAGTATGTGGCAAATTTTTCTTTAAAAAGAAAAAAATAAATGCAATGACAAGTAGTAAAATAACAATAAATCCTATGGAGATAAACCATTGTAAAACCAGTTGAACCACCTCCGAACATTCTTTTCGTTTATACATATATATGAGAAATGAAAAAGAGGTATCCCTTTTCATTTGGAAAAGGTTTCGTTATGATTATTTATTGGAATGAAATAAGTAAAGGAAGATGGCAATGATTATTCAGTCAGATTATGAATTGGATCAATTGAAAACGATTGGGCAAATTGTGGCCCGAATTCGAGATGAGATGAAAGAGGCGGCTGAGCCTGGAATTACAACAAAAGAATTAGATGAATTAGCTGGGAAGTTATTTAAACAATACGAAGCTGAAAGCGGGCCGAAAAAAGACTACAATTTTCCGGGTTTTACATGCATTAGTGTAAATGATGAAGTGGCCCATGGGATTCCCGGAGATCGAGTCATTCAGGAAGGGGATTTAGTGAATATCGATGTTTCTGGTTCTTATAACGGATTTTACGCAGACACCGGTATTTCATTTTTAGTTGGAAAAGGAAGCCCTAAAATTGAAGAGTTGTTACAGGCCACAGATCAAGTGTTTCAAAAAGGACTTGAGAAAGCAAAAGCGGGAAAAAAACAAAATCAAATCGGAAAAGCGGTGATGAATGAAGCAAGGAGATTAGGCTTTCATGTTATCAAAAATTTAACAGGTCATGGTATCGGCCGCTCCTTGCATGAGGCACCTGAACATATTTTAAATTATTACGACCCTTGGGACCAACAGTTATTAAAAAATGGGATGGTTATAGCTTTTGAGCCTTTCGTTTCCTTGAAGGCAGAGATGGTCGTTGAATCGGGAGATGGCTGGACATACAAAACTCCCGATCAAAGCCTTGTTGCTCAAAAAGAACATACCATTGTCATTACGGAACATGAACCAATCATTTTAACTTTATAGATGCATGTACCATCTTTATTTTAAAGGCTATGTTATATGTCATTGTTGATATTTAGCAAGTTATTTACACGGCGGCGACTTCAGCGGGAACAAGAAGCCAGGCAAGACCCATACTTGAGCGAAGAGAGGGAAGCAGCTTGCGGCTTGCCCGCGGAAAGCGTCCGCCACAAGCGTAATGTATGTATACATATCATCAGTACCGTTTAACAGCGCCCATTTAAAAAGGTAAGCAACCATTCGTATGGCTGCTTACCTTTTTTCATGTTCTTTGCTCAAGATTATTGATTTTCTAAAGTGGGGTCTTTTGCTTTCATTATAAGAATACCTTATTCTATCATTTTTGGAATCATCTAAAATTAGAAATAAAAAATTTAAATAATATGTTTCAAATTGCGGGAAGATGGGTAATAGTTGTTTGACGCCCCATTTTAAATCAATGCCCCATGTATGCCCTTGTTAATTATCACCATTATTTACCGCTATATACTATAAATCAGTTTAAAAGGGGGAGTGTGGACTAAACATGAAATATTTAATCGATTGGCCAACTTTTATTGGTGCTTTAGTAATTTTATTTGGAGTTACGATTCCACTTATTCTTTTTCCTGAACAAGGAGAGGCATTTGTCCTATCGTTAAATCGTTTGATCACCGAAAATTTTGGCGTTTTATATTTAGTGATGGGGCTAGTTGTTTTTATCTTTTTAATGTATATAGCGTTCAGTAAATATGGTCAAATTAAAATGGGAAATCAAGATCCTGAATTTTCTACAGCATCTTGGGCAGCGATGATGTTTTGTGCAGGGATCGGATCAAGCATTTTGTATTGGGGAACCATTGAATGGGCGTACTATTATACATCACCGCCATTTGGCGCCAAACCGATGTCACAAGAAGCAATCAAGTGGGCAGCAACGTATGGAATGTTCCATTGGGGACCAATTGCGTGGGCGATTTATTGTTTACCAGCCTTACCCATTGCTTATTTTTATTACAAGAAAAAACGGCCGATTTTAAAAATTAGTGAAGCGTGCCGTCCGGTCATTGGGCGTTATGCGGACGGTTGGGCAGGAAAAGTCATCGATATCCTCTTTATGTTTGGACTATTAGGTGGAGCAGGTACGACATTAGCGATGGGGACACCGCTAATCGCATCCGGGTTGAATAAAATGACCGGACTAGAAGAATCAATGACAATGAAAACCATTATTCTATTCGTATGTACTGTTGTTTTTGCAATTAGTTCATATTCTGGATTACGTAAAGGGATTAAAGTATTAAGTGACGTAAATTTATGGTTATCCATCGGTCTATTGGCATTTATTTTTGTGGTAGGACCAACTATATTTATGGCAGAGACTACCGTTTCTAGTCTGGGGATTTTATTTGACCATTTCTTTCGGATGAGTACTTGGTTAGAGCCATTCAATAATTTAGGCCCGTTCGAACGGACAGGATTCCCAGAAGGATGGACCGTATTTTATTGGGCATGGTGGCTTGTTTATGCTCCATTTATCGGGTTATTTGTGGCCAAAATATCAGCAGGACGTACTGTGAAAGAAATCATTCTAGGGACGATTTTCTACGGAACAATCGGTTGTGTACTATTTTTCGGTATTTTAGGTAACTTTGGATTATATTTAGAACTAACTGGACAATATTCCGTTGTGCAAGTCCTACAAGAACAAGGGGCTCCAGCAGCGATTATTGGAACGATTAGCCAATTGCCACTAAGTGAACTGGTAATTCCGGTCTTTCTCTTATTGGCCATTATTTTCCTATCTACCACCTTCGATTCCGGTTCATACATTTTAGCTTCAGTTGTTCAGAAAAAAGTCGACGATGAACCACTCCGTTGGAATCGATTATTTTGGGCATTTGCGCTTTCGTTATTACCGGTTACATTGATGTATATAGGAGGACTTTCAGCTCTTCAAACGGCAAGTATCGTTGCTGGTTTCCCGCTTCTATTCCTCACATGGATATTAGGTGTATCGTTTGTTCGGGCAGCCAGAAAGGATTTAGAGAAGCTAGCTACCATTCCTTCAAAAAAGCAGGCAAGCTAATGAAAAAATATCTGATTCATTTGAAGGGTTATAAAAAACTCGCAATCATAGTCGAGAGAATTGACTCTCGGCTGTTTTTATGCATTCAAATAAGAACGGGCCACAGGCAATTATTAAATTTGCATGAAAAGGCGTATGTTCTTTACGTATTACGTTCACAATGAAATAGGAACAAGTGACTAAGGAGACGATTCATGTGAAGTTTTTATTGTTGGTCATCGGGATGTTTCTTTTATATATTACATCCATTCGACTTTTAGGCAAAACTGCATTAGCTCAATTAACGCCACACGATTTTGGGGCTATCATTTTTTTAGCGTACATCGCGTGTGCACCTATTACCATTCATTCATATAAAAAAGCTTGCATCGCGATCATTGCATTAGTTATCGTCCATTTAGTCATTTCTAAATTAAATTTAATCAATCGTCTGACCAAATTTATTATCGGGAATCCCGTTGAATTTATTCAGCATGGGAAAATTAATATTTCAAACTTAAAAAAACAACGCTACCCATTATCTGAACTGTTATCTGCTATTCGGACTGCGGGATTTCCTTCAGTCGACCAAATAGAATATGCGATTTTAGAACCTAATGGAAATATGAGTGTGATACCAAAGCCTGAATACGCGCCCCTTTCTAAATATTTACTTCATTCTTCCGAAGATTCTCAGCCATTGCCGATTTCGCTCATATTGGAAGGGAAGATTCAGCATCAACAATTAAAAAAGCTCAATCGGTCCAATGAGTGGTTAATGGAACAATTAAGGAATAAAGGAGTGAATGATGTGAACAACGTGTTTTATGCGTACACATTAGGGGAAGATGGTCCTGTATATGTTCAATTAATCAATGAGCATCATAAAGATATATTATTATAGGCTATGTTATATTTCATTGTTGATTTTTAGCAAGTTGTTCACACGGCGGCGACTTCAGCGGGAACAATAAGACAAGCAAGACCATTACTTGAGCGTTGCGAGGGAAGCGGCTTGCACTTTGCCTCGGAAAGCGTCCGCCACAAGCGAAATGTATACATATCAACAGTATCGTCGACATTCATGCCAATTGACATTGGCACATCGATGAATGAAATAACAGTAAAAGTTATCCACAGTTATTTTAGGGTAGAGCCTTATTATAAAATATTTTTTCGAATAGAAAGCAGTAAGACCAATCGCTGAGGACTTGGTCTTTTTTATTTATATAACATTTATTACATTCTGATGTTAAAAATGATTTGACAATAAATTTTTCATTATATATCATTGAATTTGCTGGTTTCAGCAGCTGGTTTTGTTACTATTTTCATTGATGATTAAAAAGCTTAATATTATTAAAGGATGGGTGAATACATGTCGAGAGAACCTTACTTTGATAACGTTAAAGCCATCCTCATCATTTTAGTAGTTTTCGGTCACATTCTTTCAAAAATCATTTATGAAAGTGAATGGGTTGCTTCCATCTATTTGTTTATCTATTTATTTCATATGCCCGCTTTTGTTTTAGTCGCTGGATACTTTTCAAAAACGATAAAATCGCATAAAGATATCTGGAAGCTTGTACAAAAATTTTTAATTCCATATTTTATATTTCAAATCATTTACACCATTTATTATCAGTCGATGTTTGGGGATGATGTTGAATTTTCATTATTAACCCCAAGATGGGCGCTTTGGTTTTTGATTAGTATGTTCTGTTGGAATATTATGCTTCCATTTTTCCGGAAATTCCAATATGGTTTTTTGTTCGCTATTACTCTATCTTTAATCGTTGGTTATTTGGAAGATGTTAATGAGTGGTTTAGTTTATCAAGAACCTTTTTCTTTTTTCCGTTTTTCTACTTAGGTCACTTGTTAGAAAAAAGACATTTCGACTGGCTTAAAATGAGGCCGTATACAATTATATCTTCCATCGTATTCATGACATTGTTCATCGTTGTATGGTTCTATGGTGATATTGAATGGAGACACTGGCTATACGGTCGCGATCCATATACAGAAATTATGGATGGATCGGAAACGTATGGATTCGCGTATCGACTTTTTGCTTACCTTGTAATGGGGATGGCTACTTTTAGCTTCCTTTCCATTGTTCCGTCAAATAAATTAGCAATCACCAAAATTGGATCAGTTACGTTTATTATTTATTTATGTCATATGTTTATTGTAAAACTCGTTCGTGAGTCAGATTTACTTGTATGGATTAAACATTCTGAACAATATTATTTACTTTTTGTTCTTGCTTGGCTGATCGTATTTCTATTATCAAGAAAACCTATGGTTTATATGAACTACTTACTACTAGGGAAAGGCTTTAAGGTAAACTCTGAATCTTCTTAAATAAGAAAAGATAACAAAACGACTTTTCTTTGATGGAAAGTCGTTTTGTATTTTGGATGTCCTTTGAAACAGGAAGCTAGATTTGTATAATCGTATTGATATCCTAAAGGAGATTGACTAATGAAAGAAATATTTCGTGAATGGCTTATAGCATTAAAAGAGGAAATCAACTATATAAAAACAATTGGGGGAAAGGGTATAGATGTAGAGAATGGACGTTGTATCCATCAAGAAGTGGAACATGCAACCTATTCATTTACCTGTCCGAACGGTGCGATGTTGTTAGAAGGGGCACCTGTTCGTCTTGTAATAGGTGAACTTTCATGTTATGGAACGGTATTATCTTTCCTTGAACGAGAAGTCATTCTTCATTTGAATGGGTATGTTGGCGAAGAAGTAGCGGAAGCTGAACTAGTTGCGGAACCTTGGGAGCTTTTAGAAAAACTGCGTCAACGAATAAAAGAAATTCCTTCATCGAAGAAAAAGCTTCGTAGGGTAAAAAACATATTGTTTCCACCTTCCTTAGATCGTACACCTAACAAAACGTTTAAACACCATATCCATGAGCTAGCTGTTCGTTCAAAATATAATCCGGTTACGTTTATATGGGGACCGCCTGGAACAGGGAAAACGTATGCGTTAGCTCGAATTGCCCTACAAAAATATATGAAAAATCAGTCGGTTCTAATTTTAGCACATAGCAATCAAGCGGTAGATGTGATTATAGAAGAAATTAGCAGGTTAACCAAAAAATATCGTGGATACGAAGAAGGACACCTATTACGATATGGTGTGGTTGGCCAGAAACTAAGGCAGACGAATCCCGCCATAAGTGTAGACCATCTCGTTCGGCAAGCGTATCCTGACTGGGTAACAAAAAAGGAAGCACTTACAGAAGAACGTGCGAAGCTTATGGTCCAAATGACAAAAGGACTAGCCTCTGTCAATGATTTGAAACGACTCGACAAACAACTATTACAACTAAGAGATCAATGGAAAAAAGAAGAGGAAAAAGTAATGGAAGAGGCTAAAATCATTGGGACGACGTTATCGAAAGCAGCTGTTGATCCTATGATTTATAACCGAACGTATGACATCGTTCTAGTTGATGAGGCTAGTATGGCATACGTTCCTCAAATCGCTTTTGCGTCATCACTCGGAAAACGAATCATTGTATGTGGTGATTTTCGACAATTGCCACCCATTGCTTTATCGAATCATCCACTCGTTGAAAAATGGCTAAAAGAAGACATCTTCCACCATTCAGGAGTTGTTAATGTGGTGGATCAAGGAAAGAGCCATCCTCATTTATATATGTTAACGGTTCAACGAAGGATGCACCCTGACATTTCCGCTTTTACAAATCATTATATGTATGGAGGACAAGTAACGGATGATCCATCAATAGGAGCAAAAAGGGGAGAAATTACAGAAAAAGCACCTTTTCCAAAGTCCTCATTTTGTTTAGTTGACCATTCGGACATGGGGATATGGGGAGGAAGACACAAAGCATCCCGCTATCATTTACTTTCGGCCCTTCTTTCTCTTACTTGGATTGAACAAGCGAAAAAAAATCATACGTCTATTGGATACGTGTCTCCATATCGTGCCCAAACGAAACTTGTATCTTCATTTTTAGAGGAGCAAGAAGAACAGGGAAATCTCCATGTTTTAGCGGCAACTGTTCATAAATATCAAGGTTCAGAACGAGACGTTCTTTTTTTTGATACGGTAGATGGAGAAGGACATGGATATATAAGCCGTATGTTAACGGGCTCTAAAAGCGACCGATTGATCAACGTTGCTTTAACTCGATCGCGCGGAAAATGTATTTTAATGAGTGATGTCAAATTTTTAGAAAAAGCTAGTCGATCACAACCGATTCTTCAGTCCTTAATGTCTTATGGAAAAACAAAAACATGGGTGCAAGTAAGAAAACAACTATCATCCATGTCACAACTATCCACTGAAAAACTTCAATGGTGGGGGAAAGAAGGGAAAAGTCGATTTCTTCATGAGCTATGTACCGCTCAATCCGTCGTCCTTTCCATTGGGAAGGGGGAAAGTTTTCCAATGGATTTTATTCAATACATTCAAGAAAAAAATGAACGAATGAATTGGACCATCGTGGCACAAGAACAATTATCTGATCGACATCCTCGTTTTGAGTGGATATTGACAGAGCATCCACTTTCGTACGTAATCATAGACGAAGAAACATTATGGATCGGAAACCCACGTTTTTCTGATGGTCCGTTTTATGTCCGGGTTTGTTCCCGAAAGTTTTGTGAAACCTTGCTTTCATTCGTTAAGTAAAAAAGACTTATTTTTAAATATATACGAACGTGTTTTCTATTTTCTGTTTAATTATGGTAAAATATAGACAAGCAAAGGTATACCATTAGGGGAGGTCGGCTACCCCCTCACCATGTACCGAAAGGGGGTGAGCTGATGTCCATTTTCGAATCATTAATGTTAATGATTTCATTTAGTTCTTTAGTGGTAGTGGTGTTGTCCTTTCACCAAAAAAAATAGACCTCCCTTAATGCCCGTGAGGAAAGGTCTATAGCAAGTTGTCTATCGGCCGATTCCGAAGAATCAACCTTTGCCTGCCGAGAGTGTGCCCGCACTCTCGGTTTTTTATTGACGCGCTAGCGAGTCAACATCATACGATGGGAGTCTCCATAAGGAACTCTCCCTCGTTCTCTATTATATGTTTTTCCATTTATAAAGATACCATAAACAAATGATGTTGCAAATCAATTTTGTAGTAGTTTTTACCTATTTTTTAAATGAATGTTGCAAAATTTTGAATTATGACTAGAGTTCATGTTTTCAAGTTCACTTTAAGCATTATTTTTTTCGTTGTAAACGATATATAGCTGAATGTGGGGAAGAGGAGGATGCTTTGCTGATGGTGATTTCTAATATGGATTGTTCTAATTTTGTAGAAAGAACTCGATTCGTTAATGTAAAGGGAAACTCAATTTGCCGAGAACGTTTACAATTTTGCTCGTGATTATATAAGTGGATAAACAATGTCGAATTTTCACGAACAATTTCGATTTCATCAACTTCCAACTCTTTTAACCACGCCTCAACAATAATAGAATGCTGTGTTTCAAAAAGGTCCACTTGAAATTCTGTACAATCAAGATAAGATGTATAAGGATCTTTAAATAATTGTTCAAACCAAGCTTCAAGATTATCCGTAACGGCATGTTCTTTACGTTCTGCCATTTGAAAATCCTCCATTTATAGCTCTGATTAGTAAGCTTTACTTTTATTCATCATATTCACTCGGAAGGAAAAAGTGAGGTTCGAACAACCATTTTCAATCATAAGGAAAAAAATGATTAAATGGTTCCAGATGGAATGTCTAATTTTTTAATTTCACGTAGCCAAATTATTTAGAAAGACAAAAGCCACTAAAAATAAGACTAATATAATTTCACGCATCCAAGTAATTGATGAAAAATAACAGGGGAAAACCCCTGTCATTACAATGTATACGATTGAAAGGAACTGGATGTTGGTGCTTTGGACTTTTGTTTACGCCAATCGTTCCAAGTAAGGATATAGACTATGATAAAACAAATACTTGATAGTTGAAAGATGGTCATTAAGTTAATGTAAGAAGATATGAAACCGAAAAATAAAGAACTGACGCCAATTCCTAAATCAATGGCAGAATAAAACATCCCGTTAGCAACCCCGCGACGTTCGGGGATGGTTTTTGATATGACCCATGCTTGTAGAGCGGGCATCATGGAACCATAACCAAGACCGAATAATACACCAGATAATATTAACCATTCGACCGAATTCGTATAAGAAAGCGTCCAAAGTCCAGTAAATGTTAACATAGAGCATATCATCATTAAAAGCCAAGGACCTCGGCGGTCAAACCATTTGCCTGTGAATGGACGAACGACTATTGCGGTGAGGGCATTAAATAAATAAAATAGGAATATTTGATCAATGTTTCTCTCATTTCCAAAAATAACAATAAACGTCACGATCGTACCATATCCAAATGCAGCTAAAAAGGTAATGAATGCTGGATAAGTACCATTTCGTTCAATCATTACACGAAAAAACGAGAACTTTTTCCACTGGAGCTTGTTTTGAAGAACAGATTCAGGCGTTTCGTAATGAACACTTGTTAAAATAAGAACGGCAACAAGCCCAATTACACTTGCGACACAAATTAATGTTTCAAATCCCCAATTTTGGTACAAAATGATTCCTAAACTTGGTGCAGCAATCATAGCCACAGTCATTGATAATGCAAAATATCCCATGCCTTCACCGATTCGTTTGGATGGGACAAGTTCAACAGCTGCTGTGCCGTTCGCTGTCGTTGACCACCCCCAAGCGAATCCATGAAGAAGTCGCAACCATAAAAACAATCCGATCATAGCGGCATACATATATGAAAAGGTAAGGAGGAGTAGGGCGGTAGCTCCAACAACAACCATCCATTTTCGTTTAGAACTACCTAAAAGAAATCCAATCAACGGACGAATCAATACAGCTCCAAACGTAAATAAAGATGTGACCAGTCCAACTTCTAACGGAGAGGCACCAATTTCTTTCGCTTGCGGTGGTAATGTCGGCAACAACATTTGAAAGCTCATAAACACAAACATGTTCCCAAGAACTAATAAAGTAAACGACTTCGTCCAAAGTCGCGTCTCATCACACTGCATAAAATAACTCCTCTCAAAAACTATTTCGAATCACGAAAAATATTATACTACGAGGAAACGAAAATAAAAAGAAAAACAACTTCTTCTACCAATAAATAATTTCACGCACCCAAATTTTTATTTTAAAATAAATATAAAAAAGTAGTTAAAGAGGAAAATCTGGTTTCCAACAGGGAAGCGTGAAGACAAAAGAAAGGGATTTAACCCTATAAATCAAAACCTTGTGATGATCAAACATACCGAAAAGTTTTGAATTAGAATTATTATTTATATACAAGTCCCCCTTTATTACGTATAATGTTGAAAAAAGACAATTACATAGGGAATGGAAAATGGGTGCTGTTAGAAAGACAGCTTAAAAGGGAAGTTTGGTGAAAATCCAACGCGGTCCCGCCACTGTGAATGGAGAGCATCCTATAAGAGACCACTATGCATTTTGCATGGGAAGGTATAGGATGCGATGACCATGAGCCAGGAGACCTGCCCATTTTCTAGACACCATTTTACCTACGAGGATAGGGAGGTGTCGTTGGAAGGCGGTTCGCCTGTTTGATGCCGAATCGTAGCCATTTATTGGCTATTTTACTGAATATAACGACATCTCCCTTTTTATGTAGGAGATGTCGTTTTTTATTTCCTACTAGTAGAAAAAAGACATGATTAATGAAAGCAAAAGTTGAAGTAATTCCTAAAAAAGCTCGCGCTGCTGTTCGGAAGAAAGAAGAAAATGATTGATAGCTCAGTACGTTAAGGGAGTGGAAGGCAAAGTGATGATATTTGTTACTGGCGGTGTGCGGAGCGGAAAAAGCTCGTTTGCCGAACAGTTGGCGGTGGAAATAGCGAGTGAACATCAGCTCCATCTACATTATATTGCGACAAGTGAAGGAACTGATGACGAAATGAGAAAACGTATTACCCTTCACCGCTTAGCACGAGAAAAAAGCCCGATGCCATGGAAAACATGGGAATTTCCCCATCCAAATTTTCATTTGATTTCGAATTTTGGAAAGGAAGATGTAATTCTTTTAGATTGTCTTACGACATGGATGGGCAATGTTTGTTTTCATCAATTTGAATGTTCTCCACCATCAACTAGCGAAGCTTTTATGAATAGTACAGTTTTAAAGGTAATGAATACCATTGATGCTTTTTCTGCTCGTGTCCATACGTTCATTCTTGTCTCCAATGAACTATTACACGATGGAAACCTTGATGACCCGTATGTGTTTGCCTATCAGAGGATGATTGGCCTCTTGCATCAAAAAATAGTCAATCGAGCAGATACAGCATTTCTTGTAGAAACAGGAATCGCGCTAAAAATGAAGGGATGATGATGGTGAAAGGGATTATGATTCATGGGACGGCTTCGAATGTAGGGAAAAGCTTTATTACAACGGGTTTTTGCCGGATTTTTTCCGATTTAGGATATAAAACTGCGCCGTTTAAATCACAAAATATGTCCAATAATTCGTATGTCACCTTTGATGGAAAGGAAATTGGCCGCGCCCAAGGAATACAAGCTGAAGCCGCCCGAACAGAAGCAACGGTTTATATGAATCCGATTTTATTAAAACCGAGAAATGACACACATTCAGAAGTCGTATTATTTGGGAAAAGCTATGACACGTTTTCTGGACAAGACTATCGTAATGACTTTTATGAGAAAGGATTATCGGTCATACAAACCGCATTAAATGAGTTAAGTAACGAATACGATCTTCTTGTCGTTGAAGGAGCAGGAAGTCCTGTGGAAGTGAACTTAAAAGATCGAGATCTTGTCAATATGAAAGTCGCCGAACTTATGGATGTCCCGGTCATTTTAGTGACAGATATTGAAAGAGGGGGAGTATTTGCAAGCATTGTCGGGACGCTTGCATTGTTAGAACCTCACGAAAGAAAGAGAGTTAAAGGTGTGATTATCAATAAGTTTCGAGGAGATATCAGCCTTTTTCAAAGCGGTGTAGAATGGATTGAAAAACAGACAGGGATCAAAGTGCTTGGGGTGCTCCCTTACTTAGACGATCACCAAATTGATGGAGAAGATTCATTATCGATTCGAACAAAAGTATTAAATGATCATTTTCTTGACATTGCCGTTATTCGTCATCCTTATATTTCGAATTTTACAGATGTAGAGCCTTTTCTATTTGAAGAAGATGTGGCGATTCGCTGGGTGGACCATGTTGATCAACTTGGACATCCAGACGCAGTGATCATTCCAGGGACAAGAAGTACGATTCACGATCTACAAACGATAAAAAAACGAGAGTTGGATCAAGCACTTGTTCAATATGTGCAAAACGGTGGAACCGTCGTTGGCATTTGCGGTGGCTATCAAATGCTTTCGGAAAAACTATTAGATCCATATGGAGCGGACAGTGGGGTACATGGGCCTGAAACGGAAGGAATCGGGTTGCTTCCAGTTCAAACGATTTTTTTCAATGAAAAGAAGACAAAGAGGATAAAGGGGATGACCCACCCCACAGTCACCATAGCCGGTTACGAAATTCATACAGGCATTACGCAAAAAATGCGAGAAGATGAGCGATTTTCTCCTTTTCTTTTTGATGAAAATGGTCAAGCGGCCGATGGATGGATCCGTGAAGATGGGGCTGTGATCGGAACATATGTCCATCATCTATTCCACAATGATGAATGGAGAACCTTTTGGCTGAATCAACTTCGGCGTAAAAAAGGCCTTCCAGAACAAAAAACGCTCTTAATTACAGCAAAAAAAGATAAACAGTATGATCGCCTTGCGGACCATATTCGGACGTACGTGAACATAGATGAGATCGTCAAGTTGGCAACGGGGAAAGAGGGTTAGACAAAGTGAAAAAGGCGCTACAGGATGCGAAAAACGGTTTTTTGCTTGCTCTTCAGTTTTTTTCAGCCATTCCGATCCATCGGTCGATCCCTATACAAAGCATAACGAAAAAAAGGATGATCCAATCCTTTCCTCTTATCGGTCTTTTCATTGGCTTGATCCTTTGGGGGCTACTCTATTTGTTAAGTGTTTGGAGTCCTTTTTCCATACTGGCTGTCACTTTTATTGTGTTTTTAACTAGTATTTTGTTGACCGGAGGCATTCATGTTGACGGCTGGATTGATTGCAGTGATGCCTATTTTTCATATCGTGATCGGGAAAAGCGTTTAGATATTATGAAAGACCCGAGAGTGGGGGCATTTGGCGTATTATCCGTTATCCTCTTGTTGTCGGCAAAATTTTTTGTGATGTATGAAACGATCGCCCGGATTGACGTAAAGCTATTATTTATCATGATTTCCATTCCTTTTCTTTCTAGGATTGGAGCAGGGTATTTACTTGTCATGGGTAAACCCGCACGTGAGGAAGGAATGGCGGTTTTTTTTAAGAATGGAGTCGGAAAACAAAATCTGATTGTCTATCCTATGTATGTTTTCGTTTTTTCTATCATTATCTATTCGTTTGTGAAGGAAGCTTTTTTCATCTATTGGTGGCTCGTATTTACTTTTATACTTTGGTTGATTTTTACTTACCGATTTATTATGAAACATTTCGGCGGAATCACAGGTGACATCATTGGCGCGAGTATCGAAGGGGGAGAAGTGATGTTATGGATCGTTCTGTGGTTGTGCTCTTATTACGTCATGGCCTAACAGAAGCCAATGTTTCCAAAAGGTATGTAGGCTGGAGTAATCCCCCTATATGTCAAAAGGGAATGGAATGTTTGTTCAAAACGAAATCTAAAATCCCTCATTATGACACCGTCATCTCCAGTGATTTGGCACGTTGTACGGAGACAGCCAACATATATTTTCCAAATCAAACGATTCATTATTGGAAGGACCTGCGTGAGTTGAATTTTGGAGAATGGGAGAATCATACATTTGAAGATTTACAAAGCGACCCCCTATATAAAGAGTGGGTAGCCAACCCCGAAATAACTCAGCCTCCTGGCGGTGAAACATTCGCTGATTTTCGCCATCGAATGAACGGTGTGATCGATCGATTGTATCAGTTTATGATAGAAAAAGAGGTTTTCCGTGTAGCGATCGTCTCGCACGGAGGCGTTTTGAGATATTGGCTTACGCAGTTTCATCCTGAACAAAAGTCATTTTGGGATTGGAAAGTTCATCATGGAGCAGGATATGAATTTGTATGGAAGAATCTTGATTCGTTTAGGAGGGGAGAAAGGTGCATTTCGTTAAAGGAGGTGCCTTCAACGGAAAACGGAAATGGGTAAAACAAAAATATGGAGAAGATATTGATTGGCGGTCGATGTATACGGCTAATCCCGAGATTGCATCATGGGAGCAGTGTTTCTCTCATTCTTCTATTGTCGTACTGGAAGGGGTTGAGCAATATATCAAAAAAGCATTTGTTAACAATCATCCTTCATTTCCAAGACAAACATGGTGTGCATTTCTCGATACTTGGCGAAAGTGGGAAAGTGAAGATGAAAGAACCGTTATTTGGATAGGAACGGATGTAACGAAAGGAATTGTTCCGATTGATCCACTGGAAAGAACATGGCGCGACTACACCGGATGGGCCTATCAAGAATTGGTTCGATACTGCAACACCGTATCAGTTATTTGGTATGGGCTCGAGCAGCGATTAAAAAATGAGGAGGAGAATCAAGATGATCATTTATACAAGAACCGGTGATGAAGGGAAAACGAGTATTATTGGTGCACGTGTAGATAAAGATGATGTCCGTGTCGAAGCATATGGAACCGTCGATGAGGTGAACTGCTTTGTTGGTCAGGCTATTGCAGAGCTTGATCGAGAAAAGTTTGAAGATATTATTGCCGATTTGGTTAATGTCCAGCATGAATTGTTTGACTGCGGGCATGATTTAGCTAACGTGTCAAAGAAACGTGAATACAAATTGAAAGAAGAATATGTTACCGCATTAGAGAAAAAAATTGATCAATATATAAGCGAAACGCCAAAGCTAGAAAGATTTATTTTACCCGGCGGCACAAAAGTTGCTGCTTCTATTCATATTGCCCGAACGGTGACGAGAAGAGCAGAGCGTTTAGTGGTGAAATTAATAAAAACAGGCGACCCTGTTCCTCAACTGGCTTTAAAATATTTAAATCGATTATCTGATTATTTTTTTGTGTTAGCGAGAGTCATCAATTTTCGGTCAAATGTAAAAGATGTTGAGTATGTCCGCAGTGCCGTTGTATTTCGTAAAGAAAAGAGAAAGGAAGAGTAAACATGAGAAAATGGGCGCAATTTTCCGTGTTTCTTGGATTAGCTGTATTAGGTGCGATGATCAAAATTCCTGTTGTTCTTGGAAGTATTGCGCTTGATACGTTGCCAGCACTCGTAGCAGCGGTTTTCTTTGGGAGTGTGTTTGGAGGAGCTGTCGGATGTTTTGGACATTTGTTATCGGCCATGACTGCGGGTTTTCCATTAGGTTTCTTTCATTTGTTAATTGGTGTTGAAATGGGAATTTTAGTCTGGTTGTTCGGTTTGTTGTATAAGAAATGGGGAAAATGGCTGGCCGCTATTGTTTTCTTCATAGGAAACAGTATCGTCGCTCCTTTACCATTTTATTTTATCCTTGGAAAAGCTTTTTACAGTGCGGTTGTTCCGGCATTGATGATCGGTTCAATAATTAACTTGTTCTTGACTTATTTGCTTATTCCACGGCTTACAGGGTGGTTAAATCAAGTGGGCAGGGGAGAAGTAAAAGCATGAGAGATGTATTGTTTTTGCCATTAGCTCAAAATAAAGAGCTCGTCTTAGCGACAGATAATACTGGCGGGATTGGATTAAAGGAAAAAGATGCAGTAAAAGTAGATTATGAAACGATCGGCTATTTCGGGATGAGAGTAGCGATGCTTGAATGCTTATCGACAGGTGCTAAGCCATTGTTTGCGGTGGTTTACAATTTTTGTGGTGATGATCATTGGATGTCACTGATGAAAGGGGTAAAAAGAACGTTAAAAGAATTACATATTGACCATATCCCTGTTACTGGAAGTACGGAAAGTAATTTTTCTTTTGAGCAATCGGCGGTCGGTTTTCTAGCAGGGGGAGAAGTGGAAATAGAAAGCAAAAAAATCGCTCAAACTCCTCCTGATGCACAATGGGCGGTGATCGGGACACCGTTAGTTGGTCCGGATGTGTTGAATCATCAAGAACAAATTGCTCCTCTTCAACTTTTTCAACCTATCATAGCGCTGGAAGAAGTTTATGAACTTATCCCGATTGGTTCAAAAGGGATTTTTTATGAAACAAACATGCTTGCGAACATGAATGGCATGAAAATAATTGAAATCGATACAGATCTAGATATCCATGCATCATGCGGCCCCGCAACGTGCTGGATTATAACGTATCATCCTGCTGGTGAAACAAAGATTCGTTCGTTGGTAGATCAATGGTTTCATCGTTTACATCTGGTAAAAAGTGAATGACCAAAAAAATGATTAACTTAAGACGTATTTATAAGAAAAATAAGTGTGTTTTTTTAATTGGCTCTACTCTAAAATAACTGTGGATACTTTTACTGTTTTTTCATTCTTTGATGTGCCAATGACAATTGGTATAAATGTCTGTTAACAATACTGTTTAGAAAGTTATTCACATGAAGCGAAAGGCGGCGACTCCAGCGGGAACAAGAAGCCGCAAGACCCATACTTGAGCGTAGCGAGGGAAGCGGCTTGCGGCTTGCCCGCGGAAAGCGTCCGCCACAAGCGTAATGTTTAATTATCAAATTCAACAATGACATATAACATAGCCTTTAAATTAAAAGCTCGGTTATTGGATAACCGAGTGTGGCCTTACATATCATGACCAGCATGTTTTTTTTGCTTCGTGTGATTTCGATTTTTTACTTTGTGTGAACCATCTAATGGCGCAGGTTGGCCAGATTGTTCCCCTTTAGGTGCGTTTTTTCGCATATCTTTTGCGTTGTTTCGATTCATAATGGATCCCTCCTCTTGTATAGTGTTAACAAAAAGTGAGTTCTTATTCGGTATAGTCCAATCAGTTCTTGTTCATACTATCAATGGTAGAACATCATGAAGGAGCTGTATTCATCATGCCTTATCATAAAAATAAACAACAAGCATTCCAAGCCGCACAACAAGGTTATGAGGAAGCAAAAGATGTATTTAACCAGATCGTTCGAGATGATGCAAGCTATGGTCAACAATTAAAACATTTAAAACAAGAAGTAAATGAGGCGTATCAGCAAATCGAAAATGCATTAGAGGTAGCAAGTGAGCATCAACGAGTGCAATTAGAAAAATTCCGTTCGGATCTCCAGCAAATCGTTGAAGAGGTTAATAATGAACAATAATCCATCGGATATTTCCTAAAGGACCTCTAAATTCTTGTCATTTAGAGGTTTTTTCTTTTGGAAAGTTCTTGTTTTTTGATCTCATTAAAATCTTTTTGAAGAGAAGGTGAATCCGGGAAAAGTCGTTTTGCATCTAAAGACCAGATATCAATTGGCTCTGTTAATGGATGTTCGAGCGGTTTTCCCTGATATTCTTTAAGTTTGTTTAACCGTATTTGAATGAATTTAGGAAGATTTTCGAATTTTATACTCATAACAAAGCACCTCACTTATATGATTAAACAAATCTTATCGAACTCATTTATTTTCTTATATACATTTTATGCAAAAAATGAACAAAAACTTTAAACCGTAATTTTCACTAACCGCTACCATTTCAATCTGATTTCGGGTTATGTACACGCTTTGTTACATCCAGATTCCCCCGAAAGTTGAAAATTCTTTTCTTATTATCAAACAGCTTGTAGACTTGTCTAAATAGTCTACAAGCTATTTTACTGTACTGTCAAACAAAATCAGAGAAAAGGAAAGTCCTCTTAAACATAACACTCAAATATCATTTATTGATTTTTCTTTCGCTTTTTATTGTTTTGCCGCTGAGCTTCCGTTAACGGTTCATTGGCAAATTCCTCGTTATAACCAGCCCCTTTTCCTTGTGCCTTCGCTGCATTCATCCCTTCGATAATATGATTGGCTTTTCGTTTGGCCATCTTATCACCCCCTATACTACGGGTAGTTTGAGATAATTTCGTTCAAAATAATCACAGCTCCAATGATTCGACAGCAAATATTTTTTTGCAATAATGCCCTTCTAGAAGTATGGAAACAAAAATATCCTTTCAAACCGCAAGATGATTAATATTTATAAGCAAAATGAGAAAATACGAGATATACCATAAGCCGAACTTATCAAATGCAATAACTTTCTTGTTATTTACTTATGTCACATCTTGTATTAAGATGGAAATGTGAGAAAAGTTAGGATAAATCAAACTTTTCGGACAGCACGAAAGCATTATTCAATAGAGGGGGAAGTAAGATGGCAAAAAATGATGTGTTTAACGCTCGTGCTTCATTTGATCTAGAAGGCAAACGCTATCACTACTATCGTTTAAAAGCGTTAGAAGAAGCAGGAGTGGCAAAAATTTCTCGCTTGCCATATTCCATTAAAGTGCTACTAGAATCTGTTCTTCGTCAAATGGACGGACGTGTGATTACAAAAGAACATGTGGAAAATCTGGCAAAATGGGGTTCTGAAGAAGTAAAAGGGGCTGAAGTACCATTTAAACCTTCTCGCGTTATTTTACAAGACTTCACTGGGGTTCCGGCGGTCGTTGACTTAGCGTCTTTACGTAAAGCAATGGCAGATATGGGAGGAGACCCAGATAAAATCAATCCAGAAATTCCAGTAGATCTCGTTATTGACCACTCCGTTCAAGTTGATAAATACGGTACTCCAGATGCACTCGAAGCAAACATGGAACTTGAATTCGAGCGCAATGCTGAACGCTATCAATTCTTAAGCTGGGCGCAAAAAGCGTTCAAAAACTATCGTGCGGTTCCACCAGCAACAGGAATTGTACACCAAGTAAACTTAGAATATCTAGCTCATGTAGTACATGCCGTTGAAACAACTGAGGGTGATTTCGAAGCATATCCTGACACGCTCGTCGGTACAGACTCCCATACAACAATGATTAACGGTATCGGTGTACTAGGATGGGGTGTCGGTGGTATTGAGGCTGAAGCTGGAATGCTTGGTCAACCATCCTACTTCCCAATTCCTGAAGTGATCGGGGTCAAACTAACAGGGGAACTTCCAAACGGTGCAACGGCTACAGATTTAGCGTTAAAAGTGACGCAAGTCCTTCGTCAAAAAGGCGTAGTTGGTAAATTCGTTGAGTTCTTCGGACCGGGGGTAGCAACGTTACCACTTGCTGACCGAGCGACTGTAGCAAACATGGCACCTGAGTACGGAGCAACTTGTGGATTTTTCCCAGTTGACAATGAATCTTTAGACTATTTACGTCTCACAGGTCGTCCTGAAGAGCACTTACGTTTAGTAGAAAAATACTTAAAAGAAAACGACATGTTCTTCACTCCTGATAATGAAGAGCCTATTTACACAGATGTAGTTGAAATCAACTTATCCGAAATTGAGCCAAACCTATCTGGTCCAAAGCGTCCACAAGACTTAATTCCGCTTTCTCAAATGAAAAAAGCATTCCATGACGCCATTAGCGCACCAGTAGGAAACCAAGGTTTCGGATTAGATAAATCTGAACTTGATAAAGAAGTTGTTGTAAAATTTAACGATGGCGACGAAGTGAAAATGAAAACAGGTGCGGTTGCTATTGCGGCCATTACTAGCTGTACGAACACTTCTAACCCATACGTTATGCTAGGTGCTGGATTAGTCGCGAAAAAAGCGGTAGAAAAAGGACTTCAAGTACCGAAATATGTCAAAACATCACTAGCACCAGGTTCTAAAGTTGTTACTGGTTACTTACGTGATTCTGGCTTACTACCATATTTAGAGCAAATCGGTTTCAACCTCGTTGGTTATGGTTGTACAACATGTATCGGTAACTCCGGTCCATTAAAAGAAGAAATCGAAAAAGCCATTGCCGAAAACGATTTACTTGTGACATCTGTTCTTTCTGGTAACCGGAACTTTGAAGGCCGTATTCATGCACTTGTAAAAGCGAACTACTTAGCATCACCACCGTTAGTTGTGGCTTATGCATTAGCGGGTACGGTTGATATTGATTTATTGAACGATCCAATCGGTAAAGATAAAGACGGTAACGACGTGTACTTCAAAGATATTTGGCCAACAACAGATGAAATTAAAGATGTTGTGAAACGTACAGTTACACCGGAATTATTCCGTAAAGAATACGAACGCGTATTTGAAGACAATCCACGTTGGAACTCAATTAAAACAAGTAATGAGCCACTTTACAAATGGGATGAAAATTCAACTTACATTCAAAATCCACCGTTCTTCGAAGGATTATCAGCGAATCCTGACGAAATAAAACCATTAACAGGGTTACGTGTCGTTGGTAAATTCGGAGATTCTGTCACAACCGACCACATTTCTCCAGCCGGTGCGATCGGTAAAGATACGCCAGCAGGAAAATATTTACGTGAAAAAGGTGTAGAGATTCGTGACTTCAACTCGTACGGATCTCGTCGTGGTAACCACGAAGTGATGATGCGCGGTACGTTTGCGAACATCCGTATTCGTAACCAAATTGCACCAGGTACAGAAGGTGGCTATACAACTTACTGGCCAACTGGCGAAGTGATGTCTATTTACGATGCGTGCATGAAGTACAAAGAAAACGGTACGGGTCTTGTCGTCTTGGCGGGTAAAGATTATGGAATGGGATCTTCCCGTGACTGGGCGGCAAAAGGTACGAATTTATTAGGAATCAAAACAGTGATTGCAGAAAGCTTCGAACGTATTCACCGTTCCAACCTCGTGTTAATGGGCGTCTTACCGCTTCAATTTAAAGCAGGTGAAAACGCTGAAACACTTGGTTTAACAGGTAAAGAAGTGATTCACGTTCATATTGATGAAAATGTAAAACCACGCGATATCGTGAAAGTAACTGCAACAGACGAAAATGGTAACAAGAAAGAATTCGAAGTACTTGTTCGCTTCGACTCTGAAGTAGAAATCGACTACTACCGTCACGGCGGTATCCTTCAAATGGTACTTCGCAACAAATTACAAGAAAATTAATCTATTATTAATTTAAAAGGTTCAAATCGTCAACGATTTGAACCTTTTTTACTAATTTCTTCGCAAATTGCAGCTGTTTTTTATTTCTTATTTTTAAGGCTATGTAATATTTCATTGTTGATTTTTAGCAACTTGTTCACACGGCGGCGACTCCAGCGGGAACAAGAAGCCAGGCAAGACCCATACTTGAGCGTAGC
>NZ_JBCNBW010000032.1:0-31426 GCF_050478865.1 Aeribacillus pallidus
CGTCCGCCACAAGCGAAATGGATACATATCAACAGTATCGTTTTACAGATCCATTTTTAAAGGTAAATCATTGGATGTTTTTCCTTAAACCATCTAAAATAAAAATAACCATTTTTTATCAGACAAATATAAAACAAGGGGTTGATATTTATATAGAAAACTATTATTTATTTTTTGTTTAAACAGGTTTTATTGTTAAAAAAAAGGGTATAGAGATGAAATGAAAGTAAATGAAGTGAATGTAAAAAGCAGTAGGTGGTCTTATTGATTAAATTTGAACGTGTTGTAAAAAGGTTTGAAGATGGTTTTGAAGCGATTAAAGGTATTGATTTACATATTCCAAAAGGAGAGTTTGTGGCTCTAATTGGCCCTAGTGGTTGTGGGAAAACAACGACAATGAAAATGATTAATAAGCTTATACTCCCAACGGAGGGTGCGATCTATATAGATGGTCAAAACATAGCAGACCACGACGAAGTTGAGTTACGTCGAAATATTGGTTACGTTATTCAACAAATTGGTCTCTTGCCACATATGACAGTCGGAGAAAATATCGCTCTTATCCCCAAATTAAAAGGTTGGAAAAAAGAAAAATACGAAAAACGGGTCGATGAATTGTTAGATTTAGTTGGATTAGATCCCCGTGTATTCAAACATCGCTATCCGTTAGAATTAAGTGGAGGACAGCAGCAACGGGTTGGTGTTGTTCGCGCTTTAGCAGCCGAACCACCTATCATTTTAATGGACGAACCTTTCAGTGCACTCGACCCGATTAGTCGGGAACAATTACAAGACGAATTAAAACAAATTCAGCAGTCCATCCAAAAAACGATTGTGTTCGTCACGCACGATATGGATGAAGCGTTAAAATTAGCGGATAGAATTGCCGTCATGAGAGAAGGACGTATCGAACAATATACGACTCCTGAAGAACTTATTACACACCCAGCAAATGATTTTGTACGGTCGTTTATTGGAGAGCATCGTTTAAAAGAACAAGTAAAAACCATTGAACCGTTTATTGAAGAACCAATTGTTGTACCTGTTCATTTTACGAAAAAAGAGGTATTGGAATGGCTACTAACACGTTCCGTTAATGAGGTATTTGTGGTTAATGAATCTGATAAGGTTATAGGGATTATATCTCGACGTAAGCTGGAACAATCAAACCTTTCAAGTACGGACCCAATCGAATCACTAACACAGCCTCTTCCTATCCTATTATCTCCACATACCACTCTTTCCGAAGCTGCCAAAGCAATGGTAATGCAAAATTTAAGTATTGCACCTGTTGGAAAGAATACGCACTTTCTCGGCATGATCACGAGAGAGAACTTGTTACTTGCATTTTCCCAACAGCAGGAAGAGGAGGCGGTTCTTGTATGACGATTAATCATGTGTTCGGCACTTTTTTTGAGACTGTCTCAAGTCGATCAGATCAAATCGCAACGGGAATCATCGAACATATTTGTCTTTCTCTTATTTCGATAAGTATTGCCATCATCCTCTCTGTCCCACTTGGCATTTATATTACACGTCATGAGAAGTGGGCGGAATGGGTTATTGGTGTAACCGCTGTTTTTCAAACCATTCCTAGCTTAGCGTTGTTTGGATTTATCGTGCCACTACTCGGTACTGGTGCGTTAACAGCCATTATTGCTTTAACGATTTATGCCCTACTTCCAATATTACGCAATACATACACGGGCATTAAGGGAGTAGACCAGAGTGTCATTGAAGCTGGTCGCGGAATGGGAATGACGAACCGGCAAATTTTATGGAAAATCGAAATACCACTTTCTCTCCCCGTTATTATGGCCGGGATTCGCACAGCTACTGTTTTAACGGTTGGAATTGCCACTCTGGCTACGTTTGTCGGAGCGGGAGGGCTTGGTGACTTAATTTATCGTGGATTATCTACTTGGAACAACCAGTTAGTGCTAGCAGGAGCCATTCCAGCTGCGTTGTTAGCGATTTTCTTTGATTTCTTTTTAAAATTAATCGAACGTTTATCCACACCAAAAGGATTAAAAACGAAAGGATGATGGTGTTGAAAAAATTACTTTCTTTTGCACTCATTTTGACTCTTTTGTTAGGAATACTTTCAGGATGTAACAATGCGTCCGATGACAAAATTGTTGTCTCGGGTAAAATGTGGACGGAACAATATATTTTAACTCATATGATCGCCGAATTATTAAAGGAAAAAACGGATTTAACAGTGGAAGTGAAAGAAGGATTAGGTGAAGTATCCATTTTGACGCCTGCATTAGAAAAAGGAGATATTGATATTTACGTCGAATATACTGGAACAGGTCTTGAAGCCGTTTTAAAAGAAAAAGTACAACCCGGCGAAGCAGCTGATGAGATTTTAGCACGTGTCCGCAAAGGATACAAAGAAAAATATAACGTCGTTTGGTTAGAGGCACTTGGCTTTGAAAATACGTACACACTTGCTTATCGAAAAGGAGAAGGAATAGAAGCAAAAACATATAGTGATTTATCCGAATATGCAAGTGAATTAATTTTTGGTGCGCCCCATCAATTTTATGAACGAGAGGATGGCTACGATGCGTTAGCCGAAACTTACGGATTTTCCTTTAAAGAAAAGAAAAGCTACGACCCAAATATTATGTATGAAGCTTTAAAGAAAGGAGATGTAGATATTATTCCAGCGTTTACTACGGACGGACGAATTGAACGGTATGATTTAGGAACAACTAAAGATGATAAAGGGTTTTTCCCACCTTATTATGCCGTTCCGATTGTTCGGCAAGAAGTACTTGACGCTCACCCAGAAGTTGAAGAAGTGTTAAATTTATTAGCTGGTCAAATTTCCGAAGAAGACATGACCTCTCTGAACGCAAAAGTCGATATAGACCAAGAAGATCCACGAGAAGTGGCACGTCAATTTTTAAAGGAAAAAGGATTAATTAACTAAAAAAGGACGAATCCCAAGTGATGGGGGGATTCGTTCTTTTTTAATACACATGAATGATTCAATGATTCTCCACAATCTCTCCCTATATCTTTCGTTGTCTTTGTTAAACTAATATTAAGATGTATGTTATTATGGGAGGGGTTGTAATGAAACCGTTTATCCCGAAACAACATGGAGCTTGGGCAATGCTCGTGATACCTTTTGTACTCGGGGCCATGGCTGGAGGGTGGTCATGGGTGCACATTCCACTTGGCTTAGGCTGGCTCTTTTTATATTTAGCGTCGTACCCACTTCTTATGATTTCGAAAAAACGGAACAAGAACCGGAGGAAACCTAAAAATTGGAGTTTTAGAAATTGTAAACTCAGTTATATTTTTCATCATAATGGTTATATATAGCATTATTTGTGTAGGTTGCCCTCATAAAACAAGCTGACTTCAAAAACGAAGTCAGCTTGTTTCTTTAGGTCCCTTGCTGTTGTTGTGGTTCTGTAGCGAAGAGGGAAAGAATCGCATTCCAAATCTCTTTTAAAATATCTATGATGTTTTGCAAAAATGTTTTTCCTTCTTCTGATTGGAGGAAGGTTGAGAGTTGTTCCTTTGCTTTACTTAACTGCTCATTGACTTGGTCCCAATTAATATTGGCATTTTTCATATTTTCTAAAAGAGCAAGTAATCGCTCGATGTCTTGTTCGGTAAGGGTAATGCCTAATTCTTTAGCAACCTGTTCAATGAGAGTACGTAATTCATCTTCGGTTTTAGGAGCATTTTCCGCTATTTCTTCTTTGAGACGAGCAAGTAAGGCGACTGCTTCATCATTTCCAATCGACTCGCCAAGTTCAGCTGTTGTTACCATTTCTTCGTTTACGACTTTTTTCACTTCTTCTGGAATCTTTTGTCCAGTAGAAACTTCATACGCTTTCATTAGACCGGTTAGGGCAGCTGTACCTGAAACTTCAAAAGGGGCGGTAATGTAGATGTCTGCATCTTTTACTCCTGCAGTAATGAGCGCATTCGTGTACATCTCCTCTGTGACCCAATTTATATTATTCGTTTCTACGGATAGTCCAGAACCTTTCGCCCCAATGGTAATCATAGAAGAAGAAATCGCCCGTGTACCAATTTGGGCTTTTGGAACCACTCCTTCCAAATATTGATGCTCTTCTGCGTTTGAAACGGTAATAAACATCGCTTCATCTGGCGGATTCATTTCATTTAATACTTGTTGTTTTTGCTGCTCTGTTAAATTTTCACCAAGCGTGACAATGACATCACCTTCGGCTGCATCTGCTAGTGTCCAAAGGGGAGATGTGAACAAAATCAGAACAACCATTATACTTGAGATCAATCGTTTCATGATATGTACCTCCTAGTCATTGCTGTCTATTTATTTCTTTCCTTATAATAGACGAATTTTTGATTTGATAGGTTTCGTTATTTTATTACTAACAATATATTTCCCCTTTAGACGCTTTGATTGAACATATTTTCTAAATAAAAATACTTTCCACAGACATAAACTTATGAATCGCGTAAGTGAACGCAAAATGGATGTTGTTTTATTTTTATCATGTTGAGAAAATGAAATCCGTTGCTTTTTCGATTAATTCTTGGAAATTTTCAGGAATCATATGCCCTAACCCTTCCACTACCAACCATAAACATGGGAATTGATACTGTTCAAATAAAGGCTTTAATTTCATTGTTTCTTCATAAAATGGGTCCCTAGTTCCGGTAATTATACATCCTTTCATCTGTTTCCAATTATTATTTTGTAAAAGTCTTTTTATGGTTTCGATCGTATGAGGAATGATGGCCGGAATCACCGCAATAAACCCACGAGCTTTAAAAATTTGACCAGCTAATAACTGCTCAATCGCCAGTTTCCCACCTTGGGAAGCTCCACTAATGACCATATTTCTTGTTGACAGACGAGAATCATTAACAAATCGCTGAAACAACTCTTTTAACTCATTCTTAGCGATGACCTCATCGTCCCAATGAAAGGACCGTATTCCATGAACTTGGGAACTTTGTGGAAATGCGAAACGATACGGCGAGTGGTGTTCTAACCAAAATGTCGAAAAATCTTCAGCATTCGAGCCTCTCCAGTGGATAGCAAATATCCCTTTTGAACTTGTTTCATCGCCAGCGTACAAAATTTTAGCGATACCGAATGAACGATTCTTTTCAAATAGTTGCTGATTTTTCTCCCGTATGATAGAAAATCTTTTACACGAATGAAGCGGTTTAAAAAAAGGACTACGGTCCAGGGTAGAAGGATGCCACCACACTCCATGTTGCAAAGCTTCATCTAATAAATCACATGCTTTTTCTTCGTCCTCTTCTTGGCTAAGTAAATAAACGTTCAATGATATCGAAATATCTTTCTGCTCGGGAAAATGACGATCGATTAATGAAAGAAGAAATCTCAAACCTTCTAGATCATTGGCTTCTAACAATTGTAGAAATTTTCGATACAAATGTGGGTATGTCATCCTACTCATCTCATATCCTCCTTTCTGAAAATATTACCAAATTTTTTCATACGTTGAAATATCAAAATTTTAAAATGATTTCGAGTTTCATTTATTGCTATATTCGAAAAATTTGATAAAATAGCAACAATAAGAGAGAAAGAAAGGGTTGAGGTTGAAATGGTGGAAACTAACTATCGAACATTAGATGAACAGTCTGTCATTGAATACATTCAAAACTTATCTATTTTTTCAGCTGATGCAAAGCTAACGTGTCGAGAAATTGGGGATGGAAATTTAAATTTAGTGTTTCAAATTGAGGACCAGCTGACTGGAAAAAAAGTGATTGTTAAACAATCGCTTCCATATGCTCGAGTGGTGGGAGAATCGATGCCGCTTACGGTCGATCGTAATCGGATTGAAGCAGAAGCGCTAAAAGAAGAAGGCAAATACTGTCCTGAACATACTGTACAATTATTCCATGCTGATCCAGATTTACGGATATTTGTAATGGAAGATTTATCTGATCATGTCATTATGCGAAAAGGATTAATTGAAAAACAAGAATATCCGCAATTTGCGGATCATATATCTACATATTTAGCGAACACCTTATTTTATACATCTGATTATTATATGAACCCACTTGAGAAAAAATCGTTAGTGAAACGGTTCATTAATCCAGAGCTATGTAAAATTTCAGAGGACTTAATTTTTACTCAGCCGTATTACGATGCGCCAGAAAATAATATTCCTCCAGGCGTTCGTCCACTAGCAGAGCAAATTTGGAAAGATGAAGAACTAAAAGGAGAGGTAGCGAAGTTAAAACATCGCTTCATGACGAAAGCGGAAGCTCTATTGCATGGGGATTTACATACAGGTAGTATTTTTGTTCGTCCTGATCGTACGAAAGTGATCGATCCAGAATTTGCGTTTGTTGGTCCTATCGGATTTGATATCGGGGCGGTCATTGCCAACTTGTTACTAAATTATGCAGCCCAAGAAGGTTGGGCGGAAAATGAGGAAGAAAAACACGTGGTCCGCTCTCGATTGTTGCAAATGGCAGCCGATGTATGGACATTATTTTCACAAAAATTCACCGCACTTTATGAGAAAGATTGTCACGATCCAATGTTTTCTCAACCATCCTTTAAGGAGTTTACAATGAAAGAGATTTTTTCGGATACATTAGGGTATGCTGGTTGTAAAATGATTCGCCGGATCTACGGGTTGGCACATGTAGCGGATATTGATACAATCAAAGATGATGTAAAACGGTTACAAGCGCAAAGGCTTGCACTGGCCATTGGCCGATCCTTAATTATCAATCGTCATCAAGTTCAACAAATCAATGAAGTGAAAGCACTCATTCAGTCCGTTGAATAAAATTCGGAGAGGGGAAAATACGATGTCATTTATCCAATCCGTTCAATACGATAACGGAACCGTAACCATCTTAGACCAGACAAAATTACCGAATGAAACGGTCTTTTTATCCCTTACGACCATTGAAGAAGTATGGGATGCCATTAAAAAATTAAAAGTGCGAGGAGCCCCTGCGATCGGTATTGCCGCTGCGTATGGATTATTGTTAGGGATTCAACATGCATCGGAAGAGAGCTTTCCTGCGTTTTTTGAGGAGTTGAAAAAACAAGCAGAGTATTTAGCTTCTTCCCGACCGACTGCTGTCAATTTATTTTGGGCGTTAAATCGGATGACGGAACGAGCGAAAAAAGAAAAGCACCGCCCAATTGCGGAAATTAAACAGGCGTTAGAGGAAGAAGCGCATACTATTCGGACAGAAGACGAAGAAGTTTGTCGTTCCATTGGAGAACATGCCCTGACTTTACTAAAAGATGGAATGGGCGTATTGACCCATTGTAATGCCGGGGGAATCGCCACGGCGAAATACGGAACTGCGTTAGCTCCTCTTTATTTAGCTAAGGAAAAAGGATGGAACATACGCGTATATGCGGATGAGACACGTCCGTTATTACAAGGAGCACGATTAACTACTTGGGAATTGATGCAAGCGGGGATCGATGTGACGCTCATTACTGATAATATGGCCGCAATGGTGATGCAAAAAGGTTGGGTACAAGCAGTGATTGTAGGCTGTGATCGCGTTGCCGCAAACGGTGATACAGCCAATAAAATTGGAACGTACGGACTGGCACTACTTGCCAAAGCCCACAATATACCGTTTTATGTAGCTGCTCCACTGTCTACTATTGATTTACAAACAAAAACTGGAGACGAGATTCCAATAGAAGAGAGAGAAAGTATGGAAGTGACCCATGGGTTTGGAAAACAAACGGCTCCAGAAGGGGTTAAAGTATTTAATCCCGCTTTTGACGTGACGCCACATGAACTAATCACGGCTATTATTACCGAAAAAGGGATTGTTCAAGGGAATTATGAACAAGAATTACAAGCATTATTTCAGACTAAGTAGGTGTCAGCATGAGTCTTGAGATGTTGAAACAACAAATGTGTGACATAGGTAAACGAATTTATGAGAAAGGAATGGTTGCCGCAAATGATGGCAACCTTTCTGCCCGTATAGACAAAGACGTATTTCTCGTCACGCCAACGGGTGTGAGTAAAGGCTTTTTAACAAAAGACATGCTGTTACTCGTCAACGGAAAAGGTGAAGTGTTAGAAGGAACTTATCGACCTACGTCAGAAATTAAAATGCATTTACGTGTCTATCAAGAACGACCTGATGTTGGTGCTGTCGTTCATGTCCACCCACCATATGCCACCGCCTTTGCGGTTGCCGGTATCCCGCTTGATCAAGCGACCATGCCCGAACTTATCGTCCTTCTTGGTTCTATCCCGCTTGCTCCATACGGAACTCCATCAACGGGTGAAGTACCAGAAGCGATTGCCCCATATGTCCATGACCATCAAGGGGTTCTTCTCGAAAATCATGGAGCGTTAACATGGGGAAAAGACTTAGAGCATGCCTATTTTTTAATGGAATCGCTAGAATTTTGTGCGAAAATTAACTGGCTCGCTCGTCAAATAAATGGAGACCGTGAGCTTAACGAACGACACGTGAAACGCTTGCTTGAATTAAAAGAGAAGATGGGGATTCATGGGAAAGCCCCTCAAGGGATCCGTATGGAGTCAGATGTTACAGCAAAAAAAGTATCACCAAAGCTAGAAGTAGAATTGTCTGAACAGGCGATAGAAGAAATCGTTCACCGAGTAACTAACCGACTTATTAAAGCAATTTCCAAACTGAAAGATGAAATGAACATCAATAAACACGATTAAGACAAGGAAAATAAGAAGGCCTTTAATTGTTTAACGGGTTCCGTTTTGGGGTTAAAGACCATGTATTTGATACACAAAATGGTGTGCAAATTGGCAATCGATTCGGTACGTCATTTGTCTTGTCCTTACAAGGCGTTTCAAATAAAGTCATTCACTTTAGCAAGAGAAAGCTTGAACGATCTCGAAGATGAGGATGAAAAGAATTTATGAGAGCGTCAATTATATGTCAATTCAAGTATCATTTCCATTACCAATTTCCATGAATCGAGATACTCCATCCATCACAGGATTCCTGTGGTGGTTATATGTAAGGAAGGGATAAGGAAAGGTGAAATTGTTGGGACATAAAATCTATTTGCGATTTTTAAAGGATACAGATGTGGGACCGTTGGCAGAGATGCACCGTAGAAACCGAGAATTTTGGCAACGGTATACGCCAGATAGGACCGAGGAGTTCTATACGGAGGAATATCAGTTAAATCGAATTCAAACCAGCTTGGCGAAGAAGGAAAGAGACGAGCAATACACGTTCGGCATTTTCCACATCGGTACTGATGAATTGATTGGTATCATTGAGTTGACTGAAGTGGTCCGTGGTCCATTACAGACATGTTGGCTAGGCTATTATGTAGATCACTCGTACAACGGACATGGCTATACTACTTAAGCTGTGCGCCTGGTCGTTGACTATGCCTTTAAGGTTCTCGAGTTACACAGAATTGAAGCAGGCGTTATGCCACATAACATTGCGTCGATTCGAGTTTTAGAGAAGGCAGGATTCCATAAGGAGGGGCTTTCCAAGAAGAACGTAAAGATTAACGGAAAGTGGGAAGATCATTTACACTTCGCTATCATAAATCCAAATGATTCAGAATGACCCAGACGCTCAATTTTCCTATTCTTTGTTACATAAATAATAAGTAAACGTGATAATAACA
Source organism: Aeribacillus pallidus (assembly GCF_050478865.1). Taxonomy (NCBI): domain Bacteria; kingdom Bacillati; phylum Bacillota; class Bacilli; order Caryophanales; family Bacillaceae; genus Aeribacillus; species Aeribacillus pallidus. The sequence goes on from NZ_JBCNBW010000032.1 coordinate 9,638, forward strand.
ATGAAAATTAGAAGGCCTTTATTTGTTAGGTCTTCTTTTTTACGAAAGGGGGACCCTTAATGTTGTCGCTAGGACCTATACATATTCCAATTCAATGGGTAATTTTATTCATCGGTGTTTTTGTTTCTTATGGATGGGTGAAGTTTTTTTACCGTGAAATCCCCCATAACAGTCCAGATGTACCGACGATTTTTCTATATAGTATCCTGATTTGGATAACCATTTATAAAACAAGTATCGTCATTTTAAAACCACATCTTATTTGGACGAATCCATTAGGTCTTCTTTATTTTACAGGGGGTGAAAGGGGACTCGTACTGGCAACAATAGCTACGATCGGATATATTGGGTTTCAAATCGTAAAGAAGAAAGAGGCATGGATTCCATCCATTCTTTTACTAGGTAGTGGATTTACTATTTGGGGGTGTACCTATTTTTTAGGAGCAACAATCTGGAGGGTATTGTAAGTTAGGGATATCGAAACATCTTACTCAATACCTATTCATTTAACAGGCTAAATGTTCAAATATTATTCCGCATTTATATAGATGTAGTTATTAGACTAGCTTCATAATATAAATGGAACAGGGAAAAATATTATAGGTATGTAGTCATTAGTTGGATTTTTTTTCATAAGAAGGCCATGATTCCAAAGTAAATTAATGAAAATGTAGCTCTTTGAATGGAGGGAAATCGTTTGAAGAAAATCATAGGTGCAACAGCTCTCGTCGTTTTGTTAACGGTTGCAGTCGTTCAAACGTTAACGGTTCAAAAACAAAAGCAAACTCTAGATTTGGTCGAACAGGAATTTGTAAATATGTTTCATGAAGTGGAAGGAGTAGATTTGTCGATTTTTGAAGTGCTTGTTCAAGATCAAACACTTAGAAAAAAAGTATTAAACGAATTAAAGATCGATGAGTCAACGAAACGAGAACTCGTCTCTGTTCTTGATCAAAAAAATAATGGGATGATTGATACCAATCAATTAGAAGAATTAATGAATAATCAAGTTTTAAAAGATGCGTTATTTCATCGCATCTTATCAGATCAGTCGCTTCGTAAGGAATTTTTACCTAAATGGGAAGAGTACATTCATCAGGAAGAGTCAGAATTTGTATCCGCAGAGATTGGTGTTGGCTATCCACTTGATAAACCGGCCCCACTTTTTACGTTACCAACGTTATCTGGTCAACCCATTTCTTTAGAACAATTAAAAGGGAAACGAATTATCATCAACTTTTGGGCGACTTGGTGTCCACCTTGTAAAGCAGAAATGCCCGAATTGCAAGCATTTTATAAAGAAAAACCAGCTGATGTAGAGCTTTTAGCCATTAATATTGATCAAGTTGGGGATGTACCTGAGTTTTTAGCTCAATATGATATTACATTTCCCGTTTTAATCGACCATGAGGAAAAGGTTCAAAAAGATTATCAAATCCTTTCTATTCCGATGACATATTTCATTGATAAGGATGGAATCGTCCGTCATAAACATTTAGGAGCAATGACAAAAGAAGATTTACATGCATGGACTCATCCATAACAGGCGTTCAGAAATAAGAACGTCTTTTTTTATTTTTCTGAAAATACTTTGGAATGAGAAAAAACAAAAAAATACGTCATATTTTATCAAAAAAATGGAAAAGATAGCAGATAGAATAAATCATTGGAGGGTTCTGAATGAAAAAACGGCGAATGAAATCGTTTCGTGAACTAGTGCAAGAAAATAAACAAGCTTTAATGAATGATCCAGAAGCATTACGAAAAATTGAAGAGCGCTTGGAAAAGAAATACTTTGACAAAGCAGAATAATTGCTCATACTTCCTCCTAGATTGGAAAACATAAAAATATAAGGGGGGAAAGATATGGGTAATCCGAAAAAAGATTCAAAACATTTTGCACCAAATCATATCGGTACCAAATCTCGATCTGCTGGCGGTAATAAAGGGAAACAAATGCAAGATCAGTCCGGCCAACATGCTCAAGTTATACAAACAAAAGGGGAATAATTGAGTAAATAAGATAGTTATCGTTAACAAAATCAATATGACGTTCCCTGCATATATTTCGTAAGAAAGTTACACATTATAGATGTACCTTTACAGCAGAAGGAGGAATAAAGGGAATGGCCTATAATAAGCCAAAACCAGATGATCGTAGTGATAACGTAGAAAAGCTACAAGAAATGGTGCAAAACACGATTGAAAACATAGAAGAAGCGGAAGAATCGATGGCTTTATTCTCTAACGAAGACGAAAAGCAGCAAATTGAAGCAAAAAATGAGCGACGTCGCGAAAGCATTGAAGCGATGCGTGAAGAAATCAAAGACGAATACCATAACCAACAACAGTATGAATAAAAAAGAAGCGTCCATAAGGCGCTTCTTTTTTATGCTTATTTACAACGCTAGGCGGTATGAAAAACTCGCTTTTTTCATGCCAATTTTTTGTTCATAAAAGCGGTGAGCGTCTTCCCTTTGAACGCCAGATTCCAGAGCGATGTGTTTACAGCCATTTTCTTTCGCATAATGTATTAAAAAATTCATCATTTGTTCTCCGTATCCTTTGGAGCGGTTAGCTTCATTCGTCACTAATTCATAAATAAATAAGTGCTTATCGAGATATAAATTGGTTTGAATGGCAACACCAGCAACAGACTGAATATCATCGTTTTCAATTAATGCATAAAGTTCATATCCTTGTTGTTTCATTACGTTTATGAGTTTGATAAACGTTTCCTCATTGAGGTGTGTTCGCAGCTGTTTCATCACAGGAAATGCTTGACGCCATTCTTGTTCCGTTTTTAATTGAATCACTTTTGCCATCCGATTCTTCCTCCTTCCAAAAAATATTCCATTGTATTCCTTTTTTATTTTATCTTGAATAAAAAATTGTGTTAAGATGAAAACAGTGGTCGAAGTAGGCTTAACTGAAGAAAGGAGAACGTCGACATGCATATTGCGACAAAAGAAATTGATGTACGATATGCAGAAACGGATCAAATGGGTGTCGTGTACCATGCGAATTACTTAATATGGATGGAATTAGGACGAACCAAACTAATCGAGGAGTTAGGGTTTCGATATGCAGATATGGAAAAAGAAGGAATCCTTTCACCGGTTATTGATATTCATGTATCATACAAAAAGCCTGTTCGCTATGGAGAAAAGGCTTATGTCCATACATGGATTGAACAATACGATGGGATTCGCGTTGTGTACGGTTACGAAATCGTACGTGAAGACAATGAGATTGCCATAGTCGGGACGTCGAAACATGTTTGTGTCAAACGAGATAATTTTCGTCCGATTTCTATTAAACGGTATTTTCCTGAATGGCACGAGGCGTACATGAAAGCCAAAAAACAAGAAAAGTAATAGGAGGAGTAACGATGGCCTTTGGCATCAAGAGAGAAGACATCCGCCAATGGAAACGGACAATAGACGATGGGGAGATTGCGTTTTTAACCCATTTTTGGATAGATGAACGTTTTCCTGGTGTCAAAACGGTAACAAAAGTTGGTTGTCGTGACGTAGACAAGCTAGCCGAATGGGGGAAAAAATATCATTTGAAAAAAGAATGGATCCATTTTCGAAAAGACGGTTACTCCCATTTTGATTTACTCGGCGAAAAGGAAGAATGGATTTTACGTAAAGAAGGAAAAATCGATCAACTTGAACGGTTACGACATAAATTAAACAAATAAGCTGTCATAGAAAAACAGCTTACGATTGAATGGATTTTACATATTCATAAGTAGGTTCATCCCACTTTTCATTGTATGTAACATGTAGGTCATGGTCTTCAAAATACCAAAGGTCTTTTTCTTCAATATAATAGGTCACGCCGTTTATCACTTGTTGAACAGCTACATCGTTTGGTTCATCTTTCATAACACCAAGAGAAAAACCTTTTTGAAAAGAATCGCATCCACCGTAACGTACAAAAAAGCGAATCGCATCACCTGGCTTGATATTCATTTCCTTTTCAAACCAAGTAATGACCTCATTTGATAGGACTAGTTTCATTTTAAGACCTCCATTACATCGTAGTTACATATATTATATAAAATAAACTTTTGGTATATCTAACTTTTTGCATGAAAGGACGGCTACTCAATATTGTATCCATATACGATCTGTTTTTTAAAACGTGGAGATTGGTCAAGTAATGAAGTATTAATGCTACATCGAAAATATCCACCAAATCAAGGAAAATGGAATGGTGTTGGGGGCAAATTAGAATCTGGTGAAACCATCGAAGCTTCTATTCTAAGAGAAATAAAAGAAGAAACAGGGTTAATTCCTGATGAGATACGTTTTAAAGGCATCGTTTCTTGGAACGGAGCAGGGGGGATGTATGTTTTTATTGGGACGGTGTCAACTGACCCAACGATTGCGTGTAAAGAAGGAAAACTTGAATGGAAATCACTGGATTGGATTGTCACGTCAACTGAAGTCGTTTCTAATATCCCTTACTTTATTCATGACTTATTTACGTATCCTTTTCCGTTAGAACATGCTTTTCAGTACGATGAAGAAGGGAATATTGTTGAATACACAAAAAAACCAATCTATATGTTATCAAATCCTACATAGGAGCGAAAAAGAAGGGCTGCTCATGTTTGAGCATGCCCTTTCTTTATTGTTGTTCATTTTTCATAGAAAACAAATGTTTCATCACACTTTCAACCGGGTATGGTGCAATACCTAAACTGACCGCCTCTTCTAACGGATATACGCGATAATTTCGATAATTATTGTGATAAACATACGTTGGATAAAACTGCACATCTGTAATGTCGATGGACGTTCCTTGTTTATTGACGGTTTTTTTGATCGTCACAGTACCCATTCCCCCCAAATCCTTATAATCCTTCCATTGTCCGGATAAAAAGTTTCCTAAGGAGTAAAAAACAACCCCCGTTCTCCCGTCGGACAATGGTAGACGTTCAATCGGCTGAAGGACGTGTGGATGGTGACCAAAAATAATATCTGCACCGGCTTCTAATAATTTTTGGGCGAGATGTTTTTGGGCATCTGTTGGTATACGTTGATATTCGTTTCCCCAATGGACACTTAAAATAATGACATCCGCTAGTTCTTTGGCTCGTTGGATATCTTTAACCATCAATTCTTCATCAAGTAAATTAACTAAATACGATTTTCCTTTTGGAACAGGAATTCCGTTGGTTCCGTATGTATACGATAAAACCGCCAATTGAATTCCATTGACTGACATGACTCGTATCTTTTGTCGGTCTGCTTCATTTTTAAACATCCCTGTATACGGCATGCCTACTTGTTCATAGTAGGAAATGGCACTTAAAACCCCTTGTTCCCCTTTATCTAACGTATGATTATTAGCATTTGTCACCATATCAACGCCTGCATAAAGGAGGGCATCAGTTATTTCATAAGGTGTGTTAAATTGTGGATACGTGGATACACCTAATTTTACGCCTCCAGCGATTGATTCTTGATTGGCAATCAAAAAATCAGGGCTGGAAAGAAGGGACCGAATAGGTTCGAACATCTTTGTAAAATTATAAGTGCCATTTTGATAGGCGTCATTGTATACATAACTATGAATTAAAATATCTCCAATCCCCCCAACGACCGCCTCCGTAATGAATGTTTTCTCTAATAAGGAAAGTTTTTTTGGTGAATGGTCTTGGAAGGAATTTATTTCTGGTTTTTTCGATATAAATGAAAAATATGTAATAACTAACAAAACAATCATTCCAATAAAAATCCCATATCTTCCTCTCATGGCTGTCCTCCAAAAAAAGTCTTTACAGTTATTTTACAACAAATCTAGTAAAAATTAATCAATTATGAAAATTAATTGTTTCATCGAACAATCATCTTCCATTTCTTTGTAATTCAAGATAAAATGAAAAGTGTATTCAATTCATCCTTGGGAAGTGTGCTTATGGGATTTACGTATCTAAAGGCTACCAAATGGATTGGTATATTTCTTTTTATTTTTGCGGGTAATTTTATGAAAATTCCTATTTTTTTAGGAATTGACTTTTTATTTGGACCGATCATTTCTTTCCTATTATTGCGTTATGTTGGCTTTACCGCAGGCTTACTATCGGCAGTTTGGAATGGAATCTATACTTATTTTTTATGGGGACATCCATTTGGAATAGTATTGATGATTGGAGAATATCTCTTTATTGCTTACTTTTATATAAAAACAAAACGTTATTTGATCATTTATGATCTTTCTTACTGGATCTTTGTTGGAGTCCCATTTATTTTTCTATTTTATGCTACTTTGTTGAATGCATCCGTTTTAGACTTAAGCATCATCGCCTTAAAGGATACAATTAATGGAACGGTTAACGCCATCATCGCAACATTATGCATATTTATTATCCAATTTTGGTCGAAAGAAAACCGGAAACAAATGAAGCTCCAAGATTTATTGAATAACATGATTTTAGCCATTTTTGTCATTCCATCGTTATTGCTTTTTACCTATCAAATGAAAAAAGATTGGGAAAACACAGAACAAATGATGTTGGTCCATACGAAGCGAACGGAAGAATCGATTAGCAAATGGCTGCATGTGGCTTTTGAAGATAAAGTCGAACAATTAGAGAAACAAACGACTTTGTTATTATTGAATGACTATACGTTTGATGATCAACTTTCATGGTTTCAGTCCATGCGAGTATCGATTCCAGAACTAGAACAAATCGTTATCAAAGATTTTGTACGGCAACAAGCGGCTCAATTTCCCATTACTTCAAATAATTTAAATAAGGAGCTAAGACCGTATACAAAAAAAGAAAAAATTGCTGTTCATTTTATTAAAGGAGAACGTCAAAAGATCAAGCTAACGATTCCGATATTTTATCAACATCCAGAAAGGAAAATGTATCTGGGGGAGCTAGAAGCCACCTTGCTATTTGATGATCCAGCTAATTATATTGAACGAATGATGGAGAATCAACCAGATATCCATGTTAATCTTTTTGATGAAGATTGGAACGCATATTTTTCGCTTGAGTCGAAAAGGGATACATATTTATTAAATTATTTAAAAATAAGGAGCAATTTTCTCTTTCATAAAGAAATGCCGGTTCTTTGGAACACCACGAATCAAAACATGAATTTTTTAAGCCTAGATCATGCATCATACATCTATGTGAAACCATTTCCTTCCATGAATTTGTCTATTTTGGTGGAAACCCCATTTGAACCGTACAAAAGCGATATACTTCGAAAATATGTGATTCAAATGGGGACGGTTTTAATTTTTATTATAATGGCGATTATTGTTTCGTGGCTCATTAGCCGCTGGACGCTACGACCAATTCATCAACTGATTCAATTAACAAGCAATCTACCAGAAAAAATATTAAAGCAACAAAAAATCATCTGGCCTAAATCGCCAATTGAAGATGTTGTTCGCCTTGTTCAAAACTATGAAAAAATGGAACGGGAATTAGCGGCTTCATTTTACGAACTGATGAATCAACAAGAGCAACTGGAGTTTTTGGCCAATTACGATCCGCTTACTAAACTTTATAACCGGTATGCGTTGAAAAAAATGTTTAATGAGCTGATGGCAGAAAGGATGAAAGATGGCACTCTCATTGCAGTCATGTATATTGATTTAGACCGGTTTAAGTTAATAAATGATTCTCTCGGTCATGGAATTGGAGACCTAGTCCTAAAACAAATAGCTGACCGAATTAAGTCTACATGCCCACAAGATGCAGTTATTGCTCGACAAGGGGGAGATGAGTTCGTTATTATTTTACATAAATTCACAGATCTTGATCCAGTGCATCAAGTGGCGAGTCGATTAATTGACGTTTTAAGACAACCGATGTACATCGACCAACATGAATTAGCTCTTTCGGCTAGTATGGGTATTAGTATTGCTCCTATGCACGGGGATACGTTTACCGCACTGACCCAGTATGCGGATATGGCCCTTTATCAAGCGAAGGAGAAAGGAAAAAACCAATATTGCCTGTTTGATGATTCGATGGCTACCCGATTTTTGAAAAGGGTGGAAATTGAAAAAGAGTTACGAAAAGCGTTGGAAAAAGGTCAACTAGAGCTTTATTACCAGCCGATTCAAGATGTTCAGTCCGGAAATCTTACAGGGCTTGAAGCGTTAATTCGTTGGAATCATCCAGAAAATGGACTTATTTCGCCAGGTGAGTTTATTCCGATTGCGGAAGAATCAAACTTAATCATTCCCATTGGAGACTTTGTCTTAAGACAAGCCATCCAGCATATTCGATACATATTACCATATAAACCGGACATTCATGTCGCTGTGAACATTTCCCTTCAACAGTTTACGGACCATATGTTTGTCGAAAAAATTAAATCTTATTTAAAGGAATACGACATTCCGCCATCTGCATTGACCCTTGAAATTACGGAAAGTATTGCTATCACTCAAAAAGAGTTTGTACTAAAGAAATTGTTTGAACTCAAATCACTCGGAGTACGTATAGCGCTTGATGACTTTGGAACGGGGTATTCATCATTAACTTATTTAAAAGATTTACCGATTCATATATTAAAAATTGATCGAAGTTTTACTATGGAGTTACCAAAAAATGAACAAGTGAGCGGCATTGTTCAAACCATTGTAGATTTAGGAAAAAAACTTAAATTATCTCTCATTGCCGAAGGGGTAGAAGAACAACAACAAAAAGAGTTTTTAGCCAAAATAGGATGTGAAGAAATTCAAGGGTATATTTATAGTCCTCCACAACCATTCCAAATAATATGTGAGCAATACATTGTTCCTGTAAAAACGAGCTAGGTATTCGTCTAGCTCGTTTTCGATTATTTATCAAATCATTTTTATAAGACATATATAATCAAGTAAGCAATATGAAGTACATTGTTTAGTGTCATTGAAATAGGTCGTGATACAAATAAAATCTTCATATAAATTTTAGAAAATAAGTAAATGTAAGAACTCCTATTTCTAATGAAAGGGGTATTAAGCTCTTTTAAAGCTGAAACGCATGGGACTTACCCAAGCGTTTCTATATGAATGACTTATAATTATTCAAATCCCTTTTACTGTGCTGCAGGGAGGGTACCACCCGCTTGTGAGTAGCGAGCATAAAACTCTTGTAAAAATTGGTTTGCAATATTTGCATCATGAATAATGAGCATGTTTTCGTCGTTTATGTTATTTCCGTTATTACTCCAGTTAGTAGACCCGATTACAACCGTTGGATCACTTGAAGTACCGACATCTATTAGCATGGTTTTACTATGAAGCTTGCGCGTCTCAGCATCTTGGTAAACAGGGGCTGGATTTGCCCAACGAGTATTTGGGTTGTTTTGACTCGATTGAGAAGCAGTACGGCCCGTCATATCGACACTCGCAGACCACCAGGAATTCCAATAGTTTGAATCAAAAACTCCTTTAATGTCAAACCCTGTTAACGTTCCTTCCAAATCATTGTACGAACCTTCCCATTTATATTTTAACTCGTCCACCAGTGCTTGATCACTCCAAGCAAAAATGGAGAAATACGTATTAAAATCAGCTTCTGTTTTTATTAAATTTGCTAGATATCCAATGGCGTTATCTCCTGGTGAAAAGTAAACTTCTACTGTTTTCCCACCCACAGTGACCCAATGAAGAGTATTATCAGTCTTTCGTGAGCTAAAGTTTGCATTCACTGGATCTGGGGTCATGGTGTTACTTCCCCACATTTCGTTAAACTCTGTTTCATATATACTTGCAAGATTTGGAGAATGGATTTCAACAACATGTTGTTGGTTTCCATCTAATATACCTTGACTCATGTTTGTTTCATCGCCGTACAGACCAGTTACTGTAAAGTTCCAGCTGCCCGTAAAGACCCATATATCGTCAACTATTGCAAACTTATTATGCATTTGATTGTCTGGTGAATAATAGGCACCCGGAGATTTTTCTTCCGCATCAACAAACATACGTCCTGTTACCGCTTGTGTTCCTACCGTAACCGTCACTTCAGGAATGTCGCTTGCACTGGAAGGTAACCCATAACTAATCCGTTTTGTACTATCTTCGACTGCAAACATTGGAGAATCTGAAAATACGATAATATCGTCGTTCGTTCCTAATAACAGGTCTTGACCTCGAACCATTTTTTCAATATATAAGCGCATCGTTTCAAACCGATCTGCGTAATAAGGGTCTGTGGCGTCTTTCGAATCGGCAATCACGCGAACTTGTACTCCTTCCGCCGCTTTTTGTATCAAGGTATCGACTACGTTAGGTAAGTTAATTTCATAAGTGGCCAAGTCGATGCTTGTTGTCGCTTGATTTAATCGGTGAATGAGCCGATTTTCTAAGTTCACATTATAGTTAGCTTCATTTCCTGACATTGCATATTCTGAAAGCGCACATTTGTTAAAATAGACGTTAATCGCTCCAGGGGCTTCAGACACGTTGTTTAAATGCTCCTCGGTCGAAGAACATCCAAATTGTGTACCACCATTACGGGCTTTTGGTGTTCCAAGACCTTCAGTATATGTATCCGTAGCCGTTACCCAGTTGCTAGATAAGGTACCACTTTGTGCTGGGTCTAAACGTTCCATCGAAGCTTTCGTATCGTTATCACCAGCATACCATGCATCAACGGTATCAATTAAATTACCTTGGTCATCTCGGAGCTCAAGTACTTCACCAGAATTACTTAAAGAACCACTATAAATCAAATCAGCAACAACAGATGAAACCGTTTGATCATCCGTTCGTTCAAGAAGGAAATATCCTTTTGCAGGAATAGTTCCAGATAGCGAAATGCTTGGAGAACCATCAATTGCTGTTAACGTCCATCCTGCAAGAGAAATAGTTGAGTTTGTGTTATTGTAAAGCTCAATCCACTCGTCATTGTAACTAACCGTTGTTCCCATCCAAGCTACTTCATTAATTACAACATCACCGTATGTGGCTGCATGAACTTTTGAAGTTGGGGTGGTTACTTGATAACACAGAGTCAATAGAAAAACAACCGCTACTCCAATTCGTAATTGCCTAAACATTATTCATCTCACTCCTTATAATCTTTGTTAACGGTTACTATTAGGATTCTACTATTCTTTCAATGAAATTTTTTTAATTTAATGTTAAAAATAGTTATATTTTATAGGTATATAAAATAAACGCCTAGATAACCTAGGCGTTTACATCCACTTTATTTTCGGTTCCGTTTTATTTAAAATTCGTTTCATATTTGTTCGATGTCGGTATAAAACAAAAAACGCTAATGCTGCTACAACAATGATTAAAGGCCGATCTCCAGTAAAAAGCGTGTACGTAAATGAAAATATCGCCGTTAACATTGAGGATAAAGATACATATTTCGTTACATATAAGCTAACAAAGAAGAAAAGAATGGCGAGTATAAATAGGAGTGGAACATATGCTAACAACACTCCACCTGAAGTAGCTACCGCTTTTCCTCCACGGAAGCCAGCAAAAATTGGATACATATGTCCGATTACCGCAAACGTCCCGACAAGTAGAGGATGAAGTTCAACCCCAAACCATATCGGAAGCAAGGTAGCAACGGTTCCTTTTAAAATATCAGAAATCGTAACCACTAAACCGGCTTTTACACCTAATGTTCGAAACGTGTTCGTCCCTCCAAGGTTACCGCTTCCATGCTCCCGAATGTCAATCCCATAAAAGGCTTTTCCCACTATTAACCCCGAAGGTATCGACCCGAGCAAATACGCACATATAATGACTAACGCAAATTCCATCTTGATAACTCCTTTAACTGTACTTCTTGCTAACTTATTGTACCATGAGAATAGGAAAAATGCTCATTGAATTTGGACGACTGCTAAGAGATTTTTGAACCTTTATCATGTAAATAACGATACGTAGTTAGTAATCCGACAATATATAGGAAGAGGGCGATATAGGCAGGGACAAGATGAATCAAAGTCGTGTAACCAATCCAAAAATGAGTACCAATTCCGGTAACAAATGCCGGAATGCCTCCAATGAAAAACGCGCGCCAAACCCATGAGGCCCCTCTTCGAAATCCCCATAACGAAATAAGAAGAATAAGCGTTCCTACACTGCATAAAGCACTACCAAACCCAGCTCGGTCATGAGCGATCACTGGAATTAACCGTTCGTTCCAATCATTTAACATCTCAGGGGTCATACATATATAAGCAAGGTCGGTCGGGACAAATATCGTCGTTGTACCGATTAACGCAATGACAACTCCTCCAAAGACAAGAGATACACCCAACGAAATAAACGCCAATTGGCCCCATAAACATTGTTTCCACGCTCGATCATTGTAAAGATCAAAGGATACTGGAAGAGCTTTAACGTTTTTAGAAGATTTCATTCCTTTAAGGAAAAATGGAATAAGAATCATCCATAACGATAGATGGAGGAAATCGAAATAACCGTAACCAATAAATAATAAAAAGCCTAAAAATCCAATGATCCCAGCTACATCAATGGCATGTTTCGTCCAGTGTAATCGATATTGAACGCCATATTTCGCTAGAAACATGTACAAAATACCACCTGAGATCATCGTACCCGCTAGAGTCATCCGGTCATGGGACATAAAGGCAAGTAATTGGGGATTCCATGAATATATTTGCTCTCGTGTTGTATTCAAAAACGCTTCGTCATAAGGAAGAATCACAGATGTAACACTAAAAATGAATGCTAGTATTCCTGAAAGAAAAATGATAAGTCCAAACCACCAGTAATATTGCCATCCAGTATATTGAGATTTTTCTAAGTTACCAAAAGAAGTAAATAATAGGGATTCTAATATTCGTTTTGGTAATCCCGGACCTGAGTAGATATAACCATCACTGATAAGTAAAAAGTCTGCACCAGCATGAAGTAACTCTAGCGCATCATTTGGTGATTGGACTCCGCCTTTAATCACGATAGGTAGATGCCAATTCGCTTGTTGTTTCAATAGATGAACGGTTTTTTTTAATAAACGTTGATTTTCCTCCGTAGTCCATGTTCGATCACTTTCAACAACAATTCCGTCTAGAAAGGATTGGATCGGTAGAATTGCTTTACGAATCAGATTGATATCATTCTTGACTGATAAGATAATAGGTTTTCCCATGGCACATTGTCGTAACCCTCGGAGAACTTCATGACTTATAAGCTCGGTCGTCTCAATAATAAATCCATCTCCGTATGAGAATAATTGTTGAATGAGACGAACAATTTCTTCATTTGTACCTCTTAGACGTATAAGAAAAGGTTGTTGTTTTTTTACTTTTTTCAAGCGATCTTTTACTTTTTTTACTTCAATAGAAGGGAGAGGTTCCGGAAACAATATTCGTTTATTTTTTCGGTCCCATAATGGACAATCGTTTTGTAGCGTACTGTTCACAGTAATGGGACCTATTTCAATAAATCCCCAGCCTAGATGGGTAAATGCTTTCGTTCCTATTAAACTAGGGTCAATCTCACCGGAAAGACCCAGTGGATTAGGTACAGTAACATCTCCTATTGTTTTGCTCAATCGCAGATCATTGTCAAAATGCCCTAAGAAGGATATTAACTTAGATCCAAATGGAATCGAAGAAATGAAGGACATGGACCGATGAATAAAATCACGACTAACTTGGGCCGGTAAGCGATGAAGAATGGGTCGGAAAAACGTATGATATGACCAATCTGGCATGATGTTTCACCTTCTTTTTATCACTAGTTATTAATTTAACATATCTACTTAGTGTTTCTTTCTATGAATCTAAAATATATTTAAATAAGAGCTATGGTATAATTGGATATTGATGGAAAAGGGGTGGTAGAATGTTTGTTGTAAGAAAAACATACCATATTTGTCCAGATCATTATGATCAGTTTATTGATTTTTTTTATACTTTTTTGGTTCCCGATCAATTAAAACATGGAGCAGAATGCATAGGAATATGGGAAAATAATGGGCGTAATCAATTCATGAGTTTGTGGTCTTACCCAACTAAAGAGCTTTATGAAACAATTGAAGAACTTGTTCAACAAAATATCAATCATCAGAAAGTCAATTCTACATATGTTAAAAAAATAGATGTTGATACATGGATTTCAACGACTTTTCCATTACCAAAACATTATGTGTCCGTCACAGGATACATCACCAACCAGAAAGGGGAGGTTTTATTCGTAAAAAATGTCCACCGCAATGATACTTATGAACTCCCTGGAGGTGTCGTTGAACCTGGCGAGACATTGATGGAAGCATTGAAACGAGAGGTATTGGAAGAAACAGGAGTACATATAAAAGTAGAAGGGATTAGTGCTATCTATCAAAATGTGACAAAAAATGTCTTTTGTGTCACATTCTTTGGAAAATATCTTTCGGGAGAATTACGTACGCATGATGGTGAAACCATGGATGTTCGGTTTGTAAAAATCGATGAATCCAACATCGATCAATGGGTAACTCGCCCACACTTGAAGAAGCGGGTACTAGACGCCTACCGAAAAAAAGGAGTCACTTATACAGCGTATCAACTTCGTCCTTTTCAATTGCTGGAACATTGGTTTACAAGCGATGATGAAAAATAACGGATGCATATTGAAACGTTTTTCCCTCCATTTCGTCTATCACGATAGAAGGAAGGGTGGGAGGAAATGAAATGCGCCATCTCATTTATTGGTTCATTGTTATCTTATCATGCCTTTACTACGGTTGTTCCCATCAGTCATTGGAGTATAACCAGCATACAGTGATAGACCTACCAACCAGTTTCACCCGTACCGATGCTGTAGTATGGAACGGGAAACGGATGAAGGAATTGGCGTTTTATCAAGTCGGTGAAACTTTTCAAGATGTCCATTTGAAAATGGCATTCCATCAAGCTCAGCCTACGGTGTTTAACCATTTTGTCAACATATTGGCTCATCAAGTTCAACTACCAGGTATTGTTGACGTGGAATCCGCTGATTATATGGTACGAGTAACTTTTCATGATGGTTCGTCTGAACAATTTTATTTATGGTACGATGTCGAAACATTTCAAGGGGCGATCATGTCAACTACAAATACAAGTTATATGTATCAAATCGATTCCACATGGCTGAAACCATTTATTCTTCAGGTCCTTTCTAATTAAGGACCATTTTTTATTTTAGTTTTTTATCATTTCCTTTTCGTGGCTGTAGCCGTCACCTCACTATTCTAAGTGAAACAAAGCAGAAGTTGGGGGCCCTGTAAAAGTCTAATTTGTTCAACTAACCACGAATGCCCCCACTCCTTTATCGGTCTTTTCGTTTATTTTTATCGGTACCCATTGAAAATACAAGGGAATTTTCCGTAAAATAAAGTTTGTTATCTGGAAAAAGTAGGGGTACGGAATAATTACAGCATAAAGTTAGTAGATTCATATATATAGAAAGGAAGTTTATATGGGACGAACGATGATTTCCGCTATCCAATGGATGGCGTTTATGTTAGCCAGTTCGATTGTTGCTCCGATTGCTGTAAGTGAACTGTATGGTTTGTCGCCTGGGGAAACAGCGACCTTTATTCAACGGACGATGTTTTTGTTAGGAGTAGCCGGTATACTTCAAGGAATAATAGGGCATCGATTACCAATCAATGAAGGACCAGCTGGGATTTGGTGGGGAGTTTTTGCGGTCTATGCTTCATTTATCGGGACGGTATATGAATCTGCAACCACGACGTTACAAGCTCTTCAAGGTGCGTTAATTGTAAGTGGGATCGTATTCATTTTGTTTAGTGTCCTTGGTTGGATGGAACGACTAAAAAAATGGTTTACACCGACCGTCACATTTGTGTATTTGATGTTGTTAATTCTTCAGTTAAGCGGTTCCTTTATGAACGGTATGTTGGGAATCACAACGACAGGCAAAATGAGTTGGACCGTGTCTATTGGGAGTATGACTATTGTCTTATTAACCTTTTATTTCGCTCAACACTCCATTTTTTGGATTCGCCAGTTTTCTATTCTATTCAGTTTAGTGATTGGTTGGTTGTTATTTGTTTGGTTAGGGGAAGCTCCAGCAATTCCTTCTACTGAACAAGCTAGCATACGATTACCGGAAATATTTGTGTTTGGCCCTCCGCTGTTTGACATTGGCTCTATTGTCACAGCCATTTTTGTTACGCTTCTGTTAGCGACCAATATGATGGCATCTATTCGGGTCATGGAAGAAGTGGTTCCTTTAACAAGTAAGAACAGTCAACGAGACCGACAAGCAGGATGGACTGCGGGTATCAATCAAATGATTGGTGGCTTTTTGTCAGCTATTGGCCCAGTACCAATATCCGGAGCTGCAGGCTTTGTTTCCACCACAAACGTACAACAATTACGTCCATTTATTTTAGGATGTGGGTTACTCGTTTTCGTAAGTATGGTTCCGTTCGTCATGAATGTGTTAAGTGCAATACCATCCCCTGTCGGCTATGCCGTTACGTTCGTCATTTTTACAAAAATGATCGGATTAGCCTTTCATGAATTAAAAAAAGAGGCAAATCAAGATCGAGCCTTATTCATTATCGGTGTCTCACTTCTTGCTGGTGTAGGAGTTATGTTTGTGCCTGCCGAGGCATTCCGTAATATGCCCGTCTTGTTTCCGGCCTTTTTGAACAATGGGTTGATTTTTGGAACAGTTCTCGCTATGTTAATGGAACAAACTCCACGATTGAAGCGATTGTTTCATCGAAAATCGTATGAAAAGAAGGAGATTAGTGAAAAATAGCGAAATGGTATATGGAGGTGTCCAAAATGTCTATCCAAAATCCTAGTCGTGAAGAAATCGGTCAAATCTTAAAAAAAGCGAAACGAATCGCTGTCGTTGGATTAAGCGATAATCCTGAACGTACTTCGTATATGATTGCCAAAGCTATGCAAGAGGCAGGATATGAAATTATTCCGGTGAATCCAAACGTAGATACCGTTCTTGGTGTCAAAGCCGTTCCTTCCTTAAAAGATATTGAAGGACATGTGGATATCGTTAACATTTTTCGGCGTTCCGAATTTTTACCTCAAATCGCTGAGGAATTTGAACAGATTGACGCAGATGTGTTTTGGGCGCAGCTTGGGGTCGTGCATGAGGAAACGTTTCATCGGTTAAAGGCAAAAGGGTACACGGTCATCATGGATCGGTGCATTAAAGTTGAACATGCGCTAACCAAATAATGAATCAAGCAAACGAGCGCTCTCCTCGTTTGCTTTTTCTTTGAGTAGACACCTAAAAAACGCTGGACGAATTAGAAATCAGTACATACAATAAATAATACGAACATACGTTCTTTAGTTACAGGCTAAAAAAACTTTATGGTACAATACAACTGCTGTGTGTAAGTACGAAAGGGGAATGAGTGTGTCGAATAAGAAACAACTACTAGAATATAATGATGATGCGATTCAAGTATTAGAAGGATTAGAAGCGGTCCGAAAACGACCTGGTATGTATATCGGATCGACGGATGCCCGCGGTTTACACCATCTAGTGTATGAGATTGTCGATAACGCGGTGGATGAAGCTTTAGCTGGATATGGAGACCACATCATTGTAAAAATACATAAAGACAATAGTATTTCGGTAGAAGATAAAGGACGAGGTATGCCAACGGGCATGCATAAGTTAGGAAAGCCGACGCCTGAAGTCATTTTTACCGTATTGCACGCTGGCGGAAAATTTGGACAAGGCGGCTATAAAACGAGTGGAGGGTTACACGGAGTCGGTGCATCTGTCGTCAATGCTCTATCGGAATGGTTAGTCGTCACGATAAAACGCGATGGGTTCATTTATGAGCAACGATTTGAAAACGGCGGAAAACCAGTAACCACGCTAGAAAAAATCGGAAAAACCAATCAAACAGGTACGAAGGTACATTTTAAACCAGATCCTACGATGTTTTCGACCACAACGTTCAATTATGATACGTTATGCGAGCGGTTAAGGGAATCCGCTTTCTTATTAAAAGGATTGAAAATTGAAATTCATGATGAACGGCATGACGAGAAAGATGTGTTTCATTATGAAAACGGAATTGAAGCATTTGTTCAATATTTAAATGAAGGAAAAGACGCGCTTCATCCCGTCGTGTTCTTTGAAGGGGTTCAAAACGATATTGAGGTGGAATTTGCGTTTCAATTTAACGATGGGTTTTCGGAAAACGTTCTTTCGTTTGTCAACAACGTCCGTACGAAAGATGGCGGAACTCATGAAGCTGGTGCTAAAACAGCGATGACTCGAGTGGTCAACGAATACGCTCGAAAAGTTCAGTTACTCAAAGACCGCGATAAAAACTTAGAAGGTACCGACATTCGGGAAGGATTGTCAGCAATCGTTTCCGTTCGAATTCCTGAAGGTCTGTTACAATTTGAAGGACAGACAAAAGGAAAACTCGGAACAAGTGAAGCCCGATCAGCGGTCGATGCGGTGGTGTCGGAACATTTAGCCTACTTTTTAGAGGAAAATCCGGATATCGCCAATCTATTAATCAAAAAAGCCATTAAAGCCGCTCAAGCGCGAGAAGCAGCACGTAAAGCGCGGGAAGAAGCTCGTACGGGCAAGAAGAAAAAACGGTCAGAGAGTATTCTATCTGGCAAATTAACTCCGGCTCAATCACGCAATCCGAAAAAAAATGAACTGTATTTAGTCGAGGGGGATTCCGCTGGCGGTTCTGCAAAACAAGGACGGGATCGTCGCTTCCAAGCGGTTTTACCACTTAGAGGAAAAGTGATTAATACAGAAAAAGCGAAAATGCAAGACATTTTGAAAAACGAGGAAATCAATACGATTATTCATGCCATTGGGGCTGGAGTCGGTCCTGAATTTAATCTAGATGATTGTAATTACGATAAAGTCATTATAATGACTGACGCGGATACAGATGGTGCTCACATTCAAGTGTTATTGCTCACATTCTTCTATCGTTACATGAGGCCGCTGATCGATGCCGGAAAGGTATACATCGCCTTACCACCTTTATATAAAGTTAGTAAAGGAACAGGACGGAAAGAAGTGATTGAATATGCTTGGACGGAAAAAGAGCTCCAACAAGCAATCAAAAAAGTGGGCAAAGGGTATATCGTTCAGCGCTACAAAGGTCTTGGTGAAATGAATGCCGACCAATTGTGGGAAACGACGATGAATCCAGAAACAAGAACGCTTATTCGTGTTCGAATCGATGATGCGGCCCGAGCCGACAAACGGGTAACAACGTTAATGGGTGATAAAGTCGAACCGCGACGCCGGTGGATTGAAAATAACGTCGCCTTCGGATTAGAAGAAGACGGAAACATTTTAGAAAACGAAAATATAACGGTCGCAGAGGAGGAATAATTGAATGACAGCAACAGAACGCTTTCAAGATTTACCGCTCGAAGAAGTCATTGGCGACCGCTTCGGACGCTACAGTAAATACATTATTCAAGATCGGGCCTTACCTGATGCAAGAGACGGGCTAAAGCCGGTACAACGCCGAATTTTATATGCCATGTATTTGGATGGAAACACACACGAGAAAGGATTTCGTAAAGCAGCAAAAACAGTTGGTAATGTTATCGGAAATTTTCATCCACATGGAGATTCATCTGTTTATGACGCGATGGTTCGGATGAGCCAAGATTGGAAAATCCGAAATGTGTTAGTAGAGATGCACGGGAACAACGGAAGTATCGACGGAGATCCTCCCGCTGCCATGCGTTATACAGAAGCACGACTTTCCAGCATCGCGAGTGCTCTATTAAGTGACATTGACAAACAAACGGTCGACTTTGTGCCAAACTTTGACGATACAACCAACGAACCGACCGTTCTTCCGGCGAGCTTTCCAAACTTATTAGTGAACGGTTCCACAGGAATTTCAGCAGGTTACGCAACAGACATTCCTCCCCACAATTTAGGGGAAGTCATTGATGCGACCATTATGCGGATTGAACATCCGAATTGTACCGTCGAAGAATTAATGGAAGTTATTAAAGGTCCAGACTTCCCAACAGGTGGAATTATTCAAGGAATTGACGGAATTAAAAAAGCGTACGAGACCGGAAAAGGAAAAATTGTGGTGCGAGGTAAAGCGGAAATTGAGTCGATTCGCGGGGGCCGCGAACAAATTGTGATCACAGAAATTCCGTATGAAGTGAATAAAGCGAACTTAGTAAAGAAAATTGATGAATTTCGTATTGATCGAAAAGTAGAAGGAATTGCGGAAGTTCGAGATGAAACCGATCGAAGTGGTTTACGTATTGTCGTGGAATTAAAAAAGGGCGCCGATGCAAGCGGCGTATTAAACTACTTGTATAAAAATAGTGACCTACAAATTTCTTATAACTTTAATATGGTTGCCATCCATCGTCGCCGCCCAAAATTAATGGGACTTACCGGTTTACTTGATGCCTATATTGAACATCGAAAAGAGGTTGTGACCCGTCGTTCCCAATACGAATTAAAAAAAGCGCAAGAACGCGAGCATATTGTAGCTGGTTTAATGCGCGCCCTTTCCATTTTAGATGACGTGATCGCGACCATTCGTCAGTCTAAAGATAAAAAAGATGCTAAACAAAACTTAATGGTAAAATTTGAGTTTACGGAACCACAAGCGGAAGCGATCGTTTCGTTACAGTTATACCGATTAACGAACACAGATATTACGGCTCTGAGAAAAGAAGCGGAAGACCTTGCGAAAAAAATTAACGAGCTTACGGCCATCTTAGAAAGTGAAAAAAAACTGATGCAAGTAATTAAAGCAGAACTAAAACAAGTGAAGAAATCATTTGCCGATGAACGTCGAACAGTGATCGAAAACGAAATCGAAGAATTAAAAATTAACTTAGAAGTACTTGTTGCAAGCGAAGATGTGATCGTCACGGTAACGAAAGATGGATATGTAAAACGGACAAGCCTCCGTTCTTATACAGCTTCTAACGGTCAAGACTTAGCGATGAAGGACACGGACCGCCTGCTTTGTCAATTCGAAATGAACACTACCGATGTTCTGTTGTTGTTTACGAATAAAGGAAACTACTTATATTGTCCTGTACATGAATTACCAGAAATTCGTTGGAAAGATATGGGGCAACATATCGCAAACATTATCCCAATTGACCGTGACGAGCAAATCATTCAAGCGATTCCAGTAAAAGAATTTGTCGATCATCAATATGTATTATTTATTACGAAAAACGGGATGACAAAGAAAACCGAGCTATCACAATATAAAGCCCAACGTTATTCACGCCCGCTTGTTGCAATCAATTTAAAAGGAGACGACGAAGTTATTGATGTCCACTTAACCGACGGTATGAAAGATGTTCTACTCGTTACCTATAAAGGATATGGTTTACGCTTCTCAGAACAAGAAATAAACCTTGTCGGAGCTCGTGCAGCAGGAGTAAAAGGAATCAACTTAAAAGACGGAGATTATGTCGTAAGCGGTAAAATTATTGATGATACGAGTGAAGCTATTTTCATTGCCACCCATCGTGGTGCAGTAAAGAAAATGAAAATTACCGAACTTGAACCATCTTCTCGTGCCAAACGTGGCCTCGTTCTTTTACGAGAACTAAAAACAAATCCGCATTTTATTGCCAGAATGGAGATTGTTCAAGAAAGAGACACCGTCATCATTCGGACGGAGCAAGGAGTAACAGAGGCCGTTCAAATTGCAAATATGCGTTATAATGACCGATATTCAAATGGATCATTTGTCATTGACGCAGAAGAAAGTGGACCGGTAGTGGATTCCTATATTGTCCTACCAACAGAAGAATAAATCCGACCACCTACATGGTCTAGCCCCAAAAAAGT